>CAJVYJ010000001.1 GCA_913009475.1 uncultured Actinomycetes bacterium
TACAGCTTGCTTTACGTGTGTGATTCTATTCTGATTTTATTGTTTTTTTTTTTTTTCAAGCAGAAGACGGCATACGAGATATATCAGTGTGACTGGAGTTCAGACGTGTGCTCTTCCGATCTGGCAATGTTTTTACGCAAGCTCAACCCCTAAGAGTTTCAATATATGACTGATAGTTGTTTTTAAATTCCGCCATGGAGTCACCGCCAAATTTCACTTGGGTCGCCTTGGCTAATTCAATCGCCGTCATATGCTCTCCGATGACCGCCGCCGCCGGTACCGCACAAATATCGGAACGCTCGCGGCCGGCCAATACCGCGGCTTTAGTTTGAATATCCACACTTTTAAGCGGTGCTCCCAGGGTGGGAATCGGTTTCATCCCCGCCCTAAGGATTAATGTTTCCCCATTACTCATACCGCCTTCAATCCCACCGCCATGATTGGTCTCACGCCAATATCCGCGTTCGTTATCATAAAATATCTCATCATGGGCCTCAGAGCCGGGCCGTGACGCCAAAACCATGCCGTCACCGACTTCCACCGCCTTGATGGCGGGAATACTCATCAGCGCTCTGGCTAAGTTAGCGTTCAAGCGTTCATCCCACTGGCGATAACCGCCCAGGCCAGGAACGACACCAAAGGCCAAAACCTCAAAAACCCCCCCGACCGTATCTTTCTTCTCCCTGGCCGACTCGATTGCCTTAACCATAAGCGCACTGCTCTCTTTATCAAAACAACGCACCGGTGACTCATCGATAACCGATAAATCGCTAAACGTCGGTTGCAGACCGGGCCGGACATTAATCGGGCCGATGCCAACTACATGGCTGATAATACTAATATTGATTTCTTGTAAAATTCGCTTGGCGACCGCTCCCACCGCTACCCGCGCCGCTGTCTCACGAGCACTGGCCCGTTCTAATATATTGCGAATATCCGATTGTCCGGTCTTTAAGATACCACTTAGATCAGCATGACCAGGCCGTGGAGCGGTTACAAGCGTAGCACCGGAGCCATCACCTTCCACCGGCATCCGCTCGCGCCAATTATCCCAATCACGATTGTTGATTTTTAAACTGATAGGGCTGCCGATAGTCTCACCAAAGCGGACGCCGCTTAAGATCTGAACTTTATCGCGCTCGATTTTCATCCGACCACCGCGCCCAAAACCAAGCTGTCGCCGCGCCAGCTCTTTATTGATATCATCCGGACTCAGCTTTAAACCGGCAGGCACACCTTCAATAACAGCCGTCAAAGCCGGGCCATGGGACTCTCCCGCTGTCAGAAATCTTAACATTTGCACTCATTTCCTAGATTTAGATAATTTTCAATTAATAGATCTCTTTACCGAGGTCTATTAATAAAATATTTTATCACAGAAATGGATTAAGAGAACGATAAGAAGATGGTTGATAATTATTTATAGACTTCCTGGCCGACATTGAGCGTAAATTGATCGTCGCCATATAATAATGTCACATTATCACTGCCGATCTGCTGCACCTGGTAAGGCGAACTCCCGACTTGG
Organism: uncultured Actinomycetes bacterium; assembly: GCA_913009475.1. Taxonomy (GTDB): domain Bacteria; phylum Actinomycetota; class Aquicultoria; order CAJVYJ01; family CAJVYJ01; genus CAJVYJ01. The sequence continues at coordinate 1,529 of CAJVYJ010000001.1, forward strand.
TCGCCGGTTTTAAGTTCATAGTCAGTACCGTCGTAATTAATAACGGCAAAGTTTATACCATCCCGGTTAACAATATTTTTCAATAATAAAGACTTCTTAGCGGGAGCCGGTGTTGTCGTTGAATTAACGGTTCCCGACGTGTTTACAGCCGGCGGCAAACCCGGTGGCGGTGTAGCAGTAACTGTCGCCGTAGCTTCTTTAATAGCAGGCTTAAAAGGATCGCGAGTCTGATAGACTTCAAAATTACTGTTAAGATCCTCATTGTTAATACCATCGTTAATATCGGATGTCGAACTGGTTTCCGTCTTGGCCGCAATGTTGTTGCTCTTAGCTACAACTTTTTTCGGCTGAGAATTATCGATTGCTTTAACCGTGGATTGACTATTGCCGCCTTTAAGAATAGACGTTAAGATAATAATCAATATGATTGCCAAGATACCGATTGCCGTAGCAATGGACACAATGCGACCCTGCTTGGTCTGGGAAAAGTTTTTAACTTTATCTATTAAGTTTTCTTCTTTATCTGCCATGATTTCTCACTTTTATTTAACCTCCGCCGACGATTTATTTTGCCCCGCAGGCGCTGATTGACCCTGAGTTTCCGGCGGCTTCGGCAATGCCGTCTGTCCGGTACTGTTAAGTTTGAACGTCTTAGCCTTAATACCTACTTCAATGGTTGGATATTCCTTCTCCGAGCTTGTAATCGTAACCCCGATTATAGATACCTTTCGCGCCATGTTTTCAAGCCGGTAAAGATAGTCTACTAAACTATAAAATGTACCGCTGGCCTTAATATCGAATGGAATTTCCGAAAAACCGCTTTTATCAACAACGTCATTGATTTTAGCGGACTTGAAATCAAGGCCGGAGACATCAGCCAAGTCCTGTAATTCTACCAGCATAGACGGCACTTCGGCATCCACCGGCAGACGCCTGGTGATCTTAATCAGATTAGCCTCAATTTGCGCTGACTCACTTTTAATGGACTTCAACCGCTGCAAATTTAATTTTGCTTGTTCCAGTTTACTTGTTTGTGCTTCTCGTTCTGCGGCCAAACTTTGAAGATGCTGAAACTGCGGACGAATAAGCAACATAAAGACCAGAGCAACAAAAAGCGCAAAAAAACCAATTAGCGCTAATATCTGGTCTCTGGACGATAGGCGATTAAAGAACTTCACTTTGACGCTCCTACATTATTCCCAGAAGCAGGCGGGGCAGGGACTGCAGAAACGGTCTTAGCTATCTCCGGCTGCTTTATCTTAGCCGTGGTTGTAAATTTTATTTTGCCGCTGGTCTTATCTTTAAAACGTTCCGATGAGGTCAGCCAAACATCGGTTAAACTATCGACCTGTCCCAGATGAACCAACCATTTAGCGACTAACTTATAACCAATATCAGTGCTTTGGCTGGTATCGGACTCCGTCAAACCTTCAAATGTAATTACCTTGTCATCACCTTTAATCTGAGTCAACCAAACATCATTTGGTATAATTAAACTTACGTCATTTAAAAATTTTGACCAGGCGAAATTAGAATTTGAAATTGAGGCAATCAGCTTCTTCCGCTGTTCAAGCTGGCTTTGTTTATTTTGGAAGATCTGTACTTCTTTTATGGCCGTTTCATATTTAGTGTTTTCCGCTTCCAGCTGCTGGACGACTCTGTCTCTACCGGAAATCCTGATCATATTAAAACCATAAATAACGAAGAGCAGCCCCGCAAGCACAATACCGACAAACAGAGCATAGACCAACCTATTTTCTCCCCTCCGTTTATCTATCACTTCTTGAGGTAAGAGATTAATATTAACTCTCTTGGAGCCGTTTTCAGTCATTATTTAATCCTTGTAACGCTAAGCCAATTGGTATCGCCATCGATGGTTCTTCGGAAACCAAGGCTTCCGCTTCCAGCTTAGGACTGATTTTTATCTTAGCAAGTGGAGTCCCCAGTTCGACTTTTGATTGTAGGCCATTCTCCAGATAATCAGTGATGTTGGTTAATCTAGCTCCGTTACCCGATAAGATAATGCGAGACACCTTCCTGACTTTAGTCGCTTGAGTTAAATAATAGTCAAGTGAGCGGCGGAGTTCAGCCACAAAGTAAGCTATCTGAGTTTCCAATACTCGCCGGACAGCATCTTCCTGGGTCCCTTCCTCAGGGTCAATAGGGTTTTCCTCTTCTTTTTGGGTTAATTTCGGCAACCCGACCTTGCGTTTTAACTCATCAGCCACCTCAAAAGAGACATTGAGCGCATCGGATATAGCTCTATTCAGGTCATCACCCGCCATAGGAGTAACACGAGCAAAACGCGGCATTCCATCTTCGACTACGACAATATTGGTCAGCCCGGAACCTATATTGATTAGCGCCGTCGCCGACTCTACCGAAGTATCGTCATCCTCAGGCAAGAAAGTATTGGTATCATCAAGAAGCGACCTGACAATCGCGAAAGCGGATAGGTCGACAACTTGCGGCCTAAGCCCAGCTTTCTCGACAGCGCTGATGGTGTTGTTGATTAAATCTTTTTGTGCCGCCACTAACAGCACTTCAATCATTTTCTCATCATTTTCGCCTAAGAATTGATTGACTATTTGCGCGTCAATAATCGCTTCATTAATTGGAATGGGGATATAGTCTTGCGCTTGAAATTGAATAGCTCCCTTAAGCTCATTTGGCTCCATAAAAGGAAGCTCGATTAAACGAACAATAACTTTTTGGCTGGCGATGCCAATCGTCACATCTTTACCTGACAAACCACTTTTTTTCCATAATTGGGTTAAGGATTGAGATACGGTCTCGACATCAATGATCTCACCCTCGACTACGGAACCGACCGGAACTTTGATTTTGGCGTAGTTGGCTAAGGTATTGGTTGCAGCGCCTGGAGTAATTTGCGCGGCCCGAAAATGGCCTGTACCTATATCTAGGCCTATTGGTGTGGCTGATCTGCCAAATGGAAAAATGCCCAATCTTCGAATCCTCCTGTGACTTCTATTTCTTCATCTGCTACAAATATTTCTGCGCTAATTATAGTAATCAAGCTATATAAGCTGTTTAATACAGGCAAAACCAACTATTTATGATAGCATATCTTAAATTTTATTTCATTACTTAATAGATTATCGGTTAAGCGAAAGCTATCCTTTAGGAGCCTGTCTAAATATTCCGCTTCGTCAAAGTTATGAACGCCGTTCCTCTTTTCCCTGTCACTACACTCTTCCTTGGTTACAGAATTGTCAAGATTGAAGATCTGACCCCTTTTAGAGTATGAAACCGATATACCATTGAAATAGTTCATAGCCAAAAAAGAGCGTCAACATCGCTCCCAGGCTTAAATAAGGACCGAAAGGCAATAAGTCTTTGCGGCTCTTATGGAAAAAAGCCATAGATATAATACCTGCCAACGAACCCAGTAAAAAACCTATAAAGAGCGCTATGAGCACATAGCGGCCGAGAAATATACCCATAAATGCCGCTAGCTTAATATCGCCGCCGCCCATCCCACCCGGACGGACCATCGCAATAATCAATAGCAGACCGCCGCCTAAAACAAAACCGATTGCCATCTCCAAATAACCCACGCTGCCGACAATCGGCATGGCTTGACGGCCTGCCAAACCGGCGGCAACAGCTAATATCGGCACTACGACCAGCGAGGGCAGAATAATGCGGTTAGGAATTATCTGCCGTTGCGCATCAACTACCGCGACCGTCAATAAAACTAACAGCATCAGCGCCGCAAATATGAATTTGAGGTCAACGCCGAATTTAAAAAAGGCAGCCACCAGCAATAAAGCGGTTGTTAATTCAACCAACGGATATTGCCACGATATCGGCCGGCCGCAATGGCGGCACCGTCCCCGTAACCAAAACCAACTGAGCAGAGGGATATTATCATACCAACTTAATCCCTCACCGCACTTCGGGCAGTGAGAGCCCGGCCAGACTATCGATTCTTTACGCGGCACCCGATAGATTATAACATTCAAGAAACTGCCGGTCGCCAAAGCAAAGGCGATAATTACTGATAATATAAAAATCAATGCCAACTCCATCTATTTTACTCCGTTTCCGGAAAGATCAATGCCGTCCTTACCCTTATCAGCATAACGCTCTTTTTCTTTAATAATCAGGGCGGCTTTTTTGGTCTCTCCTAGTTTATTATATATTGCCGCCAGCTCATCACGAGCATTGTTAAAATTAGGCTCAAGCTTTAGGACCCGCCTGAAGGCGGCCTTGCTCTTCTCCCAGCGGCCTAATTTTTTATAAAAATAGGCAATCGCCAATTCGTACTGATAATTCTTAGGATCAAGCCGTATCGCCTTTTCCATCTTCTTAACCGCTTCTTCCCGCTTATCCATCTGATTAAAATAGAGATAGGCCTGATACGCATAGTACTGGGCTTTACCGCCATTTAAACTAACAGCCTTATCAAGCTCTTTCTTCGCCATTTTACTATTTTTTTCAGACAAGTAGATAGTTCCTAAGTTGAAATAGGCCGTGGCCGAATTAGGATTTAATTTCAATGCCTTTATAAAATTTTTCTTCGCTAAATTAAAATGACCGCTTTTTTGATTTTTGATTCCAACGCGTAAAAACTTGTCTACCCTTATCCGACGCGACCCCTGATAACTGATAATCGCTAAAACAAACATTAAAACCAGCGACAACCCTACTAAAGGTTTTTGTCTATTCATCGGTTTTTTCCTTTTCATCTTTAACTTATTATCCCTTAATTTCATTCTATTTAGGCTATTTTTACTTTAAATAATTCTCAAAATCAGCCGCTTCAGTTTTTACGGACCGCTTTGTCGCTAACGTAGCCGGCCGTTTTCCTCCCCATAAGCGCCTGCGTCTTAGCAATCTTGCTCTTGACTGTTGAAGAATATTTAACTAATCTATCCGCCTGCTCAAAACTTGCCAGCGCCGCGGGTAGAGTCGGTCTATTTAGCAGCTGATTCTCGGTTAGATAAACATCACCCAGACCCGCGTGAGCATCCACATAATCCGGCTCAGCTTTAGTGAGACGCTTATAAGTAATCGCCGCCGCCTGAAAATCACTTACTGTTTTGTGTTTAGCCGCGTATTTTAGTTGTGACAAGCCCAAATAAAGCTGATACCTCATCTCGTAAGGATTAAAAGCCACCGCTAACTTATTTTCCTTAACTACCTTGTTCCATGTGGCTGAATCAGCCGCAATAAATCCCTCGTTAAAATGGTAGTCGGCCAATTGAACTCTAGCGATAAAAAAAATACCGGTGGAAACCGTTGCCAGAAGCAATAAAGCCGCCGATACCCTGAAGATTACCTTGGGAAATCTTATTGATATGGAACGATAATTCTTTTCGCAAAGTGCCATACCGATAGCGGCCAGACTCCAAAAAAACGGTGATAACTCCACGGTCGAGAAATAAGCTTGGATAAATATTAAATAAGCGATAATAGACGCTGTTAAGCCCCATAATACCGCCTCTTTTTCACCGCCGGCAGCGCGCGCGCCCTTGATCAGTCCACCGACAAGCGCTATTAAAAGCGCCAGATAAGCCGCTAGGCCTAAAATCCCCATATTTGACGCTGTCTGCAGAAATTCATTATGAGCCTTATCTACCGGCCGGCCTTCCGTATCACGTACTTTCCAATCGGCGGGACGATTTAACCTGTAAGCATAGTTAAAAGTGTCGGGGCCATAGCCGAATATCGGCCGTTTGGCTAAAGACACCAGCGCCACCCGCCAGTATAATAACCGAGCTGATTCATTCATATTAATCTTATTTATACTGGCCGACCGGAGATCGACATCTTGATTGGTTGAAGCACTGCCAACCAACACCACGGATAAAAATAGGAGTAAAGCAATAAAACCAATAATCAATATCCTAAGATTAAGCCGGTGACGATAAACTACCAATAAAATAAAAATACCAAGGCCGACGCCAATCCAAGCGCTTTTTGTATGTGATAAATATAAGACCGGTAGAGCCAAAATCAGATTAACCGTAGCTAATATAGCTTCGGAGGAACGATAATTTTTGTTTATTATTAACGCCAGCGACACCGGTATGGTAAGAGTCAAAAAACCGCCCAAAAAACCGGGGTTGCCCCAGAGCGCCGCTAGCCGCGAACCGTCCAAGGCCAGTTCCGGAAAGAGTGAATATCCGAAAAATTCAAATACGGCGTAAACACAGACTATAATAGAAGCGAGCAACAAAATAGATAGATAATCCAGAGCTCGTTTTTGGTTAGAAAAAAGTTGATATATAAGTGTAAATAATAACGCGTAACTTAAGAGGGCCAGTAGGCCGTCATAGCGCATAAACCAACCAAAAATCGCCGTAGTTCGGCTGACTGAAAATATCGTCGAGGCAGCGGCGGCTAAAAGATAAATAAAAATAAACAGGTGAAGCCGGGAAAGTCTTACTCTAAGAGCACCATGAATACTAGCCCCTAATAGCCAAAAAAAGACACCTATTAATAGTAACCCGAAAAAAATAGTTACTTTTATTAATGAGTAAGGTTGAAAACCCCAGGGATTAATAGCTAAGGGAATGAGTAATGTCATACCTAGGATAATAATCCGACTAACATTTGTAGAAAAAGAAAACTCATCAACCCGATCTACCGCTGCTACGACTGTTGTTGCCAAAATAACGCGACCTTTGCTGTGAATTATGGTTTAAATATCAAACTGTTTAGTTGTTGGCAGATAATATATTTCTTAAGTTATAACTATATATCGGTTTAAAGAAAAAATAGTTAAATTAAAAAAGGCAAAAAAATCGACCGGCATTTAAGTGCCGGTCGATTTTAACCTAAATAACTTTAGTCTTTTTTATTAATTAGCGTTTAGTAAGTAGTACCCTCATCATCTTGCGCATGAGCCGGAGCAGATGAAGTGGCAGCCACATATGTATAATCGCCGCCGCCTAACGGATCAGAAGGCATCTTTTTAATATAGGTTGGAATTAAGTCTGATATAGCACTTGGCTCCGTATTATTGACCGATATATAAGTTTGGATGGCTCCATCCAAGGTCCTTAAGTTAGCCTGAGCGGATTTTACTTTAGCATTTTGTGAAGCATTCATAAATACGGGCACAGCAATGGCTACTAAGATACCAATAATAAGAACAACTACCATTAACTCAATTAAAGTAAAGCCTTGCTCGCCTCTGAGTGATTTCAACATTTTAATACACCTCCCTTCCATGTTGGAAATATCTCTTATGACTTTTATCGGCTGTTGACCGTAAAAACTTGATAAAAATTCCATATCAAATGGGGTCAGATCTTCAATCTTGACAATTCAGTTACGGATTATGGATAACGGAGAATTAATTAAAAATACAAAACGGAATAGCGCGGTTAGCCGTGGATTCCCGATCGGGGTCGGGAATGACAATAGTGCAAGGGTAGAGCGTAGAGGGTCGAGGGTAGAAAAAACGTGAGAGCGTAAGGAGTACGGGCATGAGATGTGTAGGGTGGGTTTTGTCCTCGCCCGTGAAAACTGACGTTTCTTGTTATACTCAGCTCGCTTACGTTTGTCATTCTCAGCTTGACTGGGAATCCAGGTAAAGAGGTGCACTGGGAAGCATGAAAAGGCTCGGTTGGCCGTGGATTCCCGATCGGGGTCGGGAATGACAGTGGTAAGGGTCGGGAATGACGGTACACCCCCACCCCAGCCCTCCCCCGTCCAGGGGGAGGGAGAAATTTGTTAAACGGGAATGACAAGTGAAAAAAAGATTACGGATTGGGAAATTATAGGTGGATGCCGGCTCTTGGCCATAGATACATTAATATATTCGAAATTCCTATTTCCAAAAGGGGAAGAAAAAATTACGATTTAATCAGGTTGATCAAGCCAAACATCGGCAAATACAAAGAGATAATGATACCGCCGACGACGATGCCCATAAAGACTATCATTAGTGGCTCGATCAGCGAAGTCAATGACTCGACTAAATTACCGACTTCCTCATCGTAAAAATCGGCGATCTTAATCAACATGGAATCAAGAGCGCCGGTCTCTTCACCAACCGCTATCATCTGTACGACCATCGGCGGGAAAACCGGACTTTTCTCTAAAGGCTGAGCGATAGTTTCGCCCTCTTTAATACTCAACCTGGCGCTTCTTATCGTGCCGGAGATAACTTCATTGTTGGCGGTATCGGCGACAATATCCATCGCTTGCAATATCGGCACACCACTGGAGATCAGGGTTCCAAAAGTTCTGGTAAACCTGGCAATTGCTAGCTTGGTAAAGAGCTGCCCGAAGACGGGAAGTTTTAGTTTGAACTTATCAAGCTGCAGTCGGCCGGAATCGGAATTCTTATAAATTTTAAAAAGATAACGCGCGCCGAAAACTAAGCCGATCAATATATACCAGTAATTATGGATCACGTCGCTGCTAAAAACCAGTAACTTGGTAGGTAAGGGAAGATCACCACCTAATTGGGCGAACATGTTGACAAAGACTGGTACCACGAAGGTAACCATGGCAAAGACAATCAGCATCGACATTATAAACATCGCTATCGGATAGGTCATCGCCGCTTTTATCTTACTCTTGATGGCGATATCTTTCTCGTAATGGTCGGCGACTCTAAGCAATACGTCATCTAAAACGCCGCCGGTTTCGCCGGCCCTTACCATATTTACAAAAAGATTGGAAAATACTCGCGGATGTTTAGCCAGCGCCTCGGATAAGGTTTGCCCTGCTTCCACGTCTTTTTGTATTTTTGTGATGACCTCGGCAAACGTCGGATTTTCCACTTGTTCCGCTAGAATATGCAGCGCTTTGGTCAGAGATAGACCGGCATTGATCATAGTAGCGAACTGGCGGCTGAAAATGGTTATCTCTTTGATTTTAACCTTTTTCTTGCGGCCGATATTAAAACTAAGGTTTTGGCTGGCGGATTTAGCGCTTACGTTTAGAACCGTAAGTCCCTTCTGCCGCAGTTTGGTTACTACGGTGGTTACGCTGTCACCTTCCAGGGTGCCGCTGGTAACTTGGCCGCTTCTATCCTTGACCTTGTAAGCAAATGTTGTCGCCATACCTCGCCTCCTATCCGATTCTGCCTAAAATCTGTCTGACCTCTTGAGGATTACTGGCTTGTGCTATCGCCAGATCAAACCCTATTTTTCCTTGGCGATAAAGTTCCGACAGACTTTGATCCATAGTTTGCATACCATATTTTTGACCGGTCTGTATGGCGTTGTATATCTGATGTGTTTTCGCTTCACGTATCAGATTTCTAACGCCCGGCGTCGGTATCAAAATCTCCACCGCCGGTACTCGACTGTTGCCGTTGCGAACAGGAAGTAACTGCTGACACATTATACATTGTAAGCTGCCCGCCAACTGCATCCTGACCTGCGATTGCTGATGAGGCGGAAAAACATCGATAATGCGGTCGATTGTCTGCGGCGCATCTTGCGTATGTAAAGTAGCCAGAACTAAATGTCCAGTTTCAGCCGCGGTCAGCGCGGTAGAGATGGTTTCCATATCACGCATCTCGCCTACAAGTATTACATCCGGGTCTTGACGCAAAACATACTTCAACGCGTTGGAGAAGGAGTTGGTGTCATTGCCTATCTCCCGCTGATTAATGATGGATTTTTTATGCTTATGAAGATATTCGATCGGATCCTCGACGGTTATAATATGAACCGAACGATTGGTGTTGATATAATCGATAATAGCTGCCAGAGTAGTTGATTTACCACTACCGGTCGGTCCGGTTATCAAAACAAAGCCTCTGGGTTTTTTGGCGACCTTTTCTAGTATACGCGGCATACCCAATTCCTCAAGCGTACGAATCCTAATTGGTATCAGCCTAAAAGCCGCGGCTAAACTGTTCCTTTGAAAGTAAATATTGACCCTAAAGCGGGAATGGCCGGGTACAGAATAAGACATGTCAAATTCTTTCTTACGTTCGACTTGCTCACGCTGTTCTTGAGTTAAAATACTATAGATGATTTCTTGAGTATCGGTGGCCGTCAATTTAGGATAACTTAATCTACTAAGCGCTCCATTAATTCTGACGACAGGTGGGACGCCCACCGTTATGTGAAGGTCTGAGGCGCCCTTTTCCAATACTTCTATCAGTAGATCGTTGATATAAATCATGTATCTTCCCTTTCGCTTACAAACTACGCTGGCTATAGTCGAATTTTCACATACTCTTTATTATCGGCTAGTTTATTGCGTAACTATACAACTACTCTCATTATCTCTTCTATCGAAGTTAAGCCCATTTTTATTTTCTCGAACCCGTCATCTTTCAAAGTCCTTAGGCCCTCCTCTATTGCTACTTTCCTGATATCATCAGCGCTGGCTCGATCGACGGTCAACTGCTCGATTTTTTCGCTCATCGGCATAATCTCATATAACCCGACTCGGCCTTTATAACCGGTATTATTACATTTGCCACAGCCAACCGGGCGATATAAAATAGGCAGCTCTTCCCCGCTGATTGGAAAGCCGGAGTTTTTTAGGGCCGACGCCGGTGGTTGGTATTCTTCTTTGCACTCCGGGCATAAACGCCGGGCCAACCTTTGCGCTTGAACGCAAGCTACGGCTGAAGAAATTAAAAATGGAGCTATGCCCATCTCCGTCAACCGGCTGATGGCACTGGGAGCGTCATTGGTATGGAGGGTACTTAAAACCAGATGCCCGGTAAGCGCGGCTTCAATGGCTATCTGCGCCGTCTCTTTGTCCCTGATTTCACCGATCATAATAATATCGGGTGAAGCCCGCAAAATCGCCCGTAAACCGCGGGCGAAGGTCAGCCCGGCCTTAGTATTTATTTGCACTTGATTAATACCGGGCAGACGATATTCGACTGGGTCCTCAACGGTAATAATATTCTTTCGCTCATCGTTTATCGTATTAAGAGTAGCGTAAAGAGTAGTTGATTTACCACTGCCGGTCGGGCCGGTTACTAAAATAGCTCCATAAGGGCTCGTATATGCTTTTTTAAAACGCTCTAAGCTCTTGGGCATAAAACCCAGATCATTTAAGTTCAGCATAATACTGTCTTTTTCTAAAACTCTTAAGACGACGCGTTCCCCATAGACAGTCGGAAGTGTCGCCACGCGAAAGTCAACGCCGCGACCGCGAATAGTCAAGGCGCAACGCCCATCTTGGGGCTTTCTTGTTTCCGCGATATCCATGCCCGCCATGATTTTTAAACGTGATATTATCGCTGATTGCACATGTTTGGGTGAGCGCATTATCTCCTGTAAAACACCGTCGATACGATAACGTATCCGCAAATCTTTCTCCATCGGTTCTACGTGTATGTCGCTGGCTCGACTTTCCACGCCTTGAGAAATAATAACGTTTACTAATTTAACTATCGGCGCTTCTTCGGTAAAGCTTGTAAGCTCACTTAAATCTTCTTCAGGATTAAGATCTTCATCGGATAATGTTTCCGCCATCTGATGATAGCGGCCTATGTTGGCTTCAATATCTTCTTTGGTGGCAATAACCGGTATAATCTCATAACCGGTTATCATTTTAAGGTCATCACCAGCGACAAGATTATCCGGTGAGACCATTGCGACTACCAACTTGTTGCCGTCAAAATCTAAAGGTAAAACCAGATATTTTCGGCAAACTTCTTCCGGCACAACAGCGATAGCGTTAGCGTTGACTTTAGCGTCACTGATATCGACAAAGGGAATGCCGATCTGCTCAGCCAACTTTGATATCAAGACCGAGCTATTGATGTCAGCCAGTTCGACCAGACACCGGCTAAGAGGCACTCCGGTCAGTCGGTGCACCGCTATGCAGTCAATATAATCAGGCTCCGTTATAAGTTCGGCTTTAACTAAAAACGCGCCGAATCGTTCAATAATATCGCTCACAGTTGACGTCTCTCCTTAAATCATAAATATATTAAGCGCTCTTGATTAGATTGTTATCTTTTTCGTCTTTATTGCTTAAAAGTACTGATAATATTCCCTGTTTGGCTGCATCTTTATTACGTACGCTAATATTAATTTGCGGACATCCGGCGACCAATTTTAATTTCTGCTGTAATTTCTTTAATTCGCCGGCCTTTTTTATATCATTAAATACGACCAAATAGGGTAAGCCCAAGGAAGCTAATTTATCAATCAATGTTTTGGCTTTCTCGATTTTATTTTTGGAATCATTGGAATTGACGATTATAATTAGACCCGCTAAATCCTTGGCCGCTCGCTGCCAAATAACTTTATAACTATCCGCCAGCGGCGTTCCAATCAGAAATAAATACTGATTCCTGTCAATCTTAATGTGTCCCAATTCCATTTCTTGATAAGGAAAATCCGCCGAAAACTTTTTTTTCAGCTTGATTACTCTGCTCTCACCGGCACTCTCTATAAAAGTCGACACTAAGGTAGTGTCGACACCGGTTATGATAATATTTATAAATTCCATGAAACTTTTCTTTCTGTGAATACATTACATTTATAATTAGTTCAGGCGTTAAGCTCTTCTTTTAATTTGGTAATTGCCTTATTTAAGGAATCGGCTTTTAAGGAATTATCAGTGATTATCTTTTCCAACTTAAATTTCTTCGCACCTACTTTGTCGGTAAGAACATCATCATTTGTTAACGCCGACAGCTCGTCTATGAAGTCTCTTCTATAGATGGACAATTCATTGGCTACCATATTATCCAAGCCCTCAATGTCCAACTGCGTTAATATCTCTTTTTGTTTATTTTTATCAAGAGCCGAGGATGGAGCGGACTCGGCGGCAGGCTCTTTTTTCAAATTCGAGACGGTTTTGGACATCTTTGGTTCCGCCTTGATTTTATGCTTTTCTTTTACATGCGATAGTTTTAAAAGACCTGAAACTACTAGGTCAGACAGCAGAGAGCTGGTAACAAACTCACTTTTTTTACTTTTTAGCGCCAACTCCGTTACACTACGTTTACCGTCGATAAAACGGAGTAACTTCCAATGCTCTTGGTTTAAAGAGGAGTCTTGATAATTAGCGGCCTTACCACTGACGGCAAAGACAGCGCTAACTGATGGTACTTGTTTTTGAACTCGACTCCATTCACCGCGCCGTTGGTTACTCTCCAACAAGACCTTTTTAGCATTTACCAGTAAACCGATGTCTTCAATGGCCGGTAAATTCGGCAAGAATTGAAAATCACCTTCCTCCCAAGGAAGTAGGTCAAAAACTGTTGATTGTATCTGCTCACGCACAATTTTCTTCAATATCTCCGGTGAGATCAAACCTTCAGCTACTAATATTTGGCCGATTTTTCTTCGTTTCTTATCTTTTTTCTGAAGTTCTAAAGCTTGAATTAGATTTTCTTCAGTTATATATCCACCTTCTATCAAGCGTTCGCCAATGGGAACACGATTAAAATTGGATACGGCCCCGAATATTTTGCCGTTACGAAAGTAGACAAAAGCCTCAGCCTCACCTTGAGACCGAACGATATGAAGCGTACCGGTTTTTTTACCGGTATGTATAAGCTGAAAAATATGTTCCAGGCTAAAGTCGCTAAGGTTGCCGCCAAGCGCCAATTTATGCTCCTAATTAATATTATATTTTACGTTTCTAAGCCGTCACTCTAAGTACTTCTTCAAGGGAGGTCAGGCCCTTTAGAACTTTTTTCAATCCATCCCGACGTAAAGTGACCATGCCCTCTTCAATCGCCGTTTCCTTAATTTTATCGGACGTTACTCGCTTAACTGTTAGTTTCTCTATTTTATCGCTGACCACTAGAACTTCATATAAGCCAACCCGACCGTGATAGCCGGTATTATTACATTTGTTGCAGCCTTTGGCCCGATATAAAGTGGGAATGTCGCCGGTGATTTCCAGCCCCGCATCTTTTAACATTTGTTCAGAAGGCGCAAACGGCTCACGACACTCAACGCATAGCCGGCGCGCCAGCCTTTGGGCCACCACACAATCAACGGCTGAAGCTATCAAAAAAGGCTCAATGCCCATCTCAATTAACCTGGTGAGAGAACTGGCCGAATCGTTGGTATGTAGGGTTGATAAGACAAGATGGCCGGTAAGAGCAGATTCCACAGCTATCAGAGCAGTTTCTTGATCGCGAATCTCACCGATCATAACTATGTCGGGGTCATGTCGCAGAATGGACCGGAGGGCCGCGCCAAATGTCATTTTAGCTCTGACGTTTACTTGTACTTGATTAACGCCCGCCAAGCGATATTCGACCGGGTCTTCGACCGTAATTAAATTTTTTTCTATTTTATTCAATAAGCTCAAAGCACCATATAGAGTAGTGGTCTTACCGCTGCCGGTGGGTCCGGTAATTAAAATAGCGCCGTAAGGCTTAGTAAAAGATGCTTTAAAACGTTTCAGGGGTTGGGGCAGAAAACCCATATCGTTCAAATCGACTTGGAGCGAATCCTTCAATAACAGCCTAAGAACTATATCCTCTCCATAAATAGTCGGCAACGTCGCTACGCGAAAATCAACCTCCTTACCTGAATGATTAAGGTTAAAGCGACCGTCTTGAGGCACGCGACGCTCAGCAATGTCCATGCCCGACATTATTTTTATGCGTGAAGTCAAGCCGGCTTGAATTTTTTTGGGTGAGCGCATAATCTCGTGAAGTACGCCATCGATACGATAACGGATACGTACATCACGATCCTGCGGTTCGATGAAGATATCGCTGGCCCGGTCACGTACCGCTTCCACTAAAATCAGATTTACCAACTTAACCACCGGTGCTTCCTCGGAAGCATCCTCATCGCCTTTGTTGGAACTCTGGCCACTCTCCAAATCATCGGCAACATTTTCAGCCATCTCTTCAACTGATTCATCCATGCGTGAAAATTTATTAATAGCGGCGCTAATATCCGATTCGGTAGCTACAATCGGGTCTATCTCTCGCTTGGTCAACAGACGCAAGTCATCAATGGCAAAAATATTAGCCGGGTCGACCATGGCTACAACTAAGCGCTCATTATTAAAAGCAACAGGGATTAGGTCGTATTTGCGGCTGATCTCTTCGTCTATCAGAGTGACGGCACTGGGGTCGACCTCATAATTATCAAGATCGACAAATTTAAGTTTCATATAGTCGGCGATAGCGGCGGCAATCTTTTTTTCGCTACTAAAGCCAAGTTCCGCGATAGTACGGGTGAGGCCTTTATTTTTTTTAGATTCTAAGGCAATGTCAAGCTGCTCCTGAGTTATTAGGTTAGAACCGATTAGAATTCTTTCGAGTCGCCGGCTTACTCTTACCATTATTTTTTGCGCCTTTCAAATTTTGTTCAGCTTCAAGAGCAGCCGCCATAGTCGCAACTGGAGCGGATTGTCCGGTCCAGATTTGCCATGAGGCTACTCCCTGGTAGAGCAACATATAGGCGCCGTTTAATATTCTGGCGCCTCTTCTTTTGGCGCCGGCCAAAAACCGGGTTTCCGCCGGTTCATAAATTATGTCATACACTAAATGCTTACGCCCTATGTTCTCCATCCCTATGGGAAGACCCGGATTAGATAACATTCCGACAGATGTCGCGTTAACTATCAAATGGTTCTCGCTTTGCAGGGATACTATATTTTCGTCATTTACAGCCAAAACCTTAACTAAACAACGAGGAAAATTATCATGGATCAACCGTTGTAAACGCTGAGCGCGCTGAGGTGTTCTGTTGACGATAATGAGGCGTTTTATCCCAGCCATAGCCAACGAGACCGCAATAGACTTAGCGGCACCGCCGGCGCCAATCAATAGAACATTTTTGCCGCGCGGAGAGAACTGGGCCTGCTTCTTTAAACTCTCAACAAAACCTTGCCCGTCAGTGTTATAACCCACCAAGCCGTCTTCTTTAAATAATATCGTATTAACAGCACCGGCTATTCTTGCCGCCGGCGATAGTTCGTCCAAATACTTTATCACCTCCTTCTTGTAAGGCATGGTGACGTTAATACCGACAAAATTTAACGCCTTTAAACCTTTAATGGCAAAACCAAGTTGTTCGGATTTAACTAATAACGGTAAGTAAGCCCAGTTTAAACCCGCTTTTTTAAAGGCGGCATTTTGAAATACAGGCGAAAGTGTATGCTTTATCGGATAGCCGATAATCCCTGTTAATTTGGTTTTTCCATCAATTTTCATAATTTGTTCCTATTAATGAGATTTGTATACTCCTCTATACCCTCTTTGACAATGACCTTCCCTCGTTATCCTAACATATATCAAAGCCCCGGTAATCGCGACTAAGCGCTGACCATCGCGTAGTTACTTCACTGACTTCAGCCGAGCGCGGCCCTAACCGCAGCAGGGAAATCAGCTGTTTCAGTTTTAACTCTTCGCCTTGCGCCAAAACCTCCACACTGCCGTCCGCCAGATTTTTAGCATAACCGGACAACCCTAATGAATTAGCCTGTTTGGCGGTAAAGTAACGGAAGCCCACTCCTTGCACACGCCCCTTTATCTTGGCTAAGACTTCTTTTTTTATCATCGTTTTATAATCAATCTTTCCAGACGCCGTAATATTTTGGTATGAACCAGATCGACTTGGCTTACCGGGTTCACCAAAATCGTCTTTAAGCCCAAGCGATTAGCGCCGAAAACATCAGTAAATATTTGATCACCGATAGCGACGGTCTGGCCCCGGCGAGCGCCCATTTTTGCCATCGCCCGCTTGTAAACCCAACCCATCGGCTTAGCAGCGCGACCGAAAACGGGAACGCCGGCATTGGCGCCAAAAGACCGCACTCTATGGCCCCAATTATTGGAGATGATAATAATTTTAAAACCATCATCTTTCAACTGCGAAAAAAGCACTTTTAATTCGTCGGAGACTTGGCCGTCGTCACGAGCCACCAGTGTATTATCCAAATCATATAAGAGAAACAATAAACCCGAATTTTTTAAAGCCTGATAGTCTATCTTAAATATTGAAGCGGCAAACCAAGTGGGAATAAATGGCTGACGAAGTTTTGCTTTTAATTTTTGCCAAAACATCAATTCATATCCGTTTCTTTAATAGAAGTATTCGACCGGCGCAGAATGGACCCGGCCATTACCGGCTTATTAGTGATTATTTCAATCTTATCATTGGCATGGGCCTCAAGCACATCCTCACCGCCTAAAATTATCGTCTCCAATTTAAATGACATAATATTACCATTAGGCATCAACGCCTCCAATTCGTCCCCTATCCTTAATCTATTCCTTACTCCGACAAGCAACCGCCCTGAATTTAACCGGCACTCCTCAACCAGGCCAACAAAATCATAGCGCCGGATATAGGTTGAGTTTTCGTTGGCTTCCAGCTCACTTTCACCATCTAAAAAGCCGGTAGAATAACGGCGATGGCTGACTTTTTCCAACTCATATAACCATTCTCTTTTAAACGAAAAATCTTTTCCAAGTTTGTAATAATTATCGACAATGGAACGATAAACCCTGACAACCGTAGCGACATAGTGCAAGCTTTTCATCCGACCTTCGATCTTAAATGAGCTGACACCGGCTTTAATCAAGTCTGGAATAAAAGCAGCCAACCGTAAATCTTTAGAGTTAAAGATATACGAGCCGCGCCTATCTTCAAAAACAGGAAGAAATTCGCCCGAGCGTTTTTCTTCCATTAAATGATATTTCCATCGGCATGAATGAGCGCAATCGCCAAGATTAGCATCTCGGCCGGCTAAATATTTGCTCAGGAAACAGCGTCCGGAATATGAAATACACATGGCCCCATGAACAAAGACTTCCGTTTCTAAGCCTGACCGGCCCGCAATCAAACTTATTTCGGGCAGAGACAACTCCCGTGCCAGAGTTACACGCTTGGCTCCTTGGTCACGCCAGAATTCCGCCGCGTAGCGATTGGTGGTATTTGCTTGAGTGCTAATGTGAACAGGTAGACGCGGCAGAATGTGACGGACCTGATAAAAAATCCCGGGGTCGCTGACAATAATAGCGTCCGCTTTGCTTTTTGCCACCACCCGCAATATTTCAGGCAAACTGTCAAAATCTTGATTATGGGCAAAAATATTTAAAGCGATATAGGCTTTAACCTCGTGACGATGAGCAAAAGTTACAGCCGCCGGCAGGTCGCCTAATTTAAAACTACCGGCGCTACCGCGTAAACTGTAACCATCTATACCGATATAAACAGCGTCAGCGCCGTACAGAATAGCGATTTTTAGTTTTTCTTGGTTACCGGCCGGTGCCAGCAGTTCGACCTTGTTAGCCAACTTAATCTCCTTAGTGACATTTTACACTTTTTTTCATAGTAAGCTAAGATATTAATTAAAGCTGAAGATACTGGTGGTATTACCGCCTTGGTCATAGAAACCGAGTAATTCATCCAAGGCGTTCGGACCTGTATCACCACTGACATTGCCGTTTAGCACAGTCGTAGCCGACCAGTTCCAGTTACCCGGACCGGAGTCCCACCAAGTAGTGGGGGCGTTAAATTGGTTGGCGCCCGGGTTGGCGCTAAAGACAAAGATGCGGGTCTGGTTGCCGCCGTAACCGTAGAGGGCGGCAATATCGCTGCCCGGATCGGTATCGAAATTACCGACGGAGAGCTTGGTGCCGGCCCAGTCCCAGTTACCGGGGCCGCTATCCCACCAAGTGGTAGGAGCATTAAAATTGTTTGAGGCTCCGGCTTTAAAGACAAAAGCGCGGGTCTGGCGCTGGACAAAGTAACCGTAGAAAGCTAGAAGGTCGTCTTTACCGTCGTTATTAAAGTCACCTGATGCCAGTTTAGTGCCGGCGGCGTCCCAATTACCGGGCCCGGAGTCCCACCAGACAGTGGGAGCGTTAAAACTATTGGTGCCGTTGGAATCAAAAACAAAAGCGCGGGCTTGGCGCTGGGCAAAGTAACCGTAAAAGGCGGCCAAGTCATCGCTGCCGTCACCGTTATAGTCACCGACTTGCAGCTTAGTACCGTCCCAATCCCAATTGCCAGGCCCGGAGTCCCACCAGACAGTGGGAGCGTTAAAAGTGTTTGAGGCCCCGGCTTTAAAAACAAAGGCGCGGGTCTGCCGCTGGGCGGCGTAACCATAAAAAACCACTAAGTCGTCCTTACCGTCGTTGTTAAAGTCACCCGCGGCCAGCTTGGTACCGGCCCAGTCCCAGTTACCAGGCCCGGAGTCCCACCACATTTGGGGAGCGCCGTAATTGCCGTTACCGTCGTTAAGCCAGACCCAAGCCTTGACTTGGCGCGTAGCCGGATAGTTATAGAAAGAGACGATGTCTTGATAACCGTCGTGGTTAAAGTCACCGGCCGCCAGTTTATTGTTGGCGGCGTTCCAGCCGCCGAGGCCGGAAGACCAGGGCTGACTGGTAAAAAAAGCGGATCTGTTTAAAGTCCGATAAGCATTGATGCGGCCATACCCAAATTGATTATCACGGCCGACGGCTCCTTTATCATCAGCGTTATTTTCTATAACCTGTTCAGCTTGTCCCGGAGTTAAAGCCGGCCTCTGTTCAATAAGCAGTGAGGCCAACCCGGCCGCCATTGGCGACGCCATCGAAGTCCCACTGAGAAAATCATAAGTTTGACTATAGCCCTGGCTGTTTAAGCCGACAGGATAAGTCGGCATAGTAGAATAGATATCTTGACCTGGAGCAGAGATATCGACACTGGCATTAATATTTGAAAAATCAGCTTTTTGGTCCTGGTTGGTGGTCGCCCCCACACCAATAACGTTATTATAAGCTGCCGGATAGATTGTAGTACTATCGCCATTATTGCCCGCCGCCGCGAACATAATAACGTTTTTGCTGTTAGCGTAATTAATAGCATCTTGCTCAAGTGCTGACATATTAGTCTCGCCAAAACTCATATTTATCACCTTAGCGCCATTGTCAACAGCATAATAGATAGCTTGAATAATATCCGAACTATTAAGAAAACCGCTGGAGTCACCGACTTTAAGCGACATAATTTTAGCATTCCATGACACCCCGGTAATTCCCAGACCATTATTACCGGCAGCCGCGGCAATGCCGCTTACGTGAGTTCCATGGCCGTAATCATCGCGCACATTGGCATTGGCGTTGGTGTGAAAATAAAGATCATCATTAGCATAGGCTTGCCAGTTCGCACCGTTAAAATCATATTCTTGGCCGTCTCGATAAGTGTTAGGCAAATAAGCGGTACTGAGATCTGAATTATCAAGTATCCAATAGTAATTATTAGTATTATTATTAGTTGTAGTGACCACCAGATAATAAGTATCACCATCCGTTAAAGTGACCGATGAGGAAAGTTGTTTATAGATTTCCTCGGTATTGACTTTAACTTCTGATGGATAAATCGTAAAAGAGGCTAACGAGCTGCCGCTGATACTATTTCTGATCGAGACAACAATATCGCCGGTCGGATTGGAGTGCTTGGCCAGCAATATGCCAATATGGCTGAGCTCTCTCCCGGTCCCTTTTATGGACTGAGCAAAACCTTGAGTTGTGTTGTCGTATCCAAACGGCCAAGCGCTATTGGCATAAGACTGTGATATGCCGGCCCAGTTATAGCCGTTAACATCATCAATATAACCATTACCATCATCATCAAGGCCATTGTCGGGTATCTCACCGGTATTTTGCCATAGCCGGCCGGATAAATCAGGATGACTTTGGTCGATACCGGAATCGATTACAGCTATGGTCGTGCCGCTGCTCTCTATACTCCAGGCTTCCGGAGCGTCAATATCGGCGTCAGCAACGCCACTCACCCCTTTTATAGCCTGGCCGGTATTGTTAAGCCCCCATTGGTTGGTAAAATATGTATCGTTGGGAATATTAAGAAGCTTATACCGATAATTCGGTTCCGCCAAAAGAACATCACTCTGCGATCTTAAAACCTTAAGCGCTTTTTTAACGTCCATGCCACGTTTTAATTTTAACCGGAGAATCCGTCCCTTGTTATTAGGGCCGATTTTCTGAGCCTCAGAGGATTTGCCCGCTAAGGCTGCTATTTTTGCCTGCTCCGCCCAGGTCGTCTGCGTCTTATATTTTACCAATACCTCACCAGGTACATAAGCATAAGAGGTTAGCGCCGGCTGACTTTTTTTCGGTGTGTTTATTGATTCTTGGTTAACTGATCCAAACGCAGCTACAACACCACCACTATTTTGCACTAGCAATAAGACTAGGATAACCAGCGTCAATTTAGCATAATATCTATACTTTTTAACCAATAAATCGTGATATAAATTATAAATTCGCATCCAATTCTTTCGCGTTAGACTTAGCGGAATATTCAGATAAAAATTAAGGGGTAAATTCAATTAATATAATATTTCCTTTTTACATAAATAGCAATTAGCGACCAGTCTACACCGATCTTGGAACGCGGGAATATAACTCTAATTTCCCGCTTGCCTCTTGGCTTTAAGAAAATCAGCATAGTTGCGGGTAAAGGTGTGATGCCCGTCCGGAGAAGTCAATACATAATAAAGATAATCCACCGGCGCCGGGGCTAAAGCGGCTTTAATCGAATTAAGGCCCGGGTTGGCAATAGGTCCGGGCGGCAACCCCGGATTCAAATACGTATTATAGGGAGATGGAAACTTGGTATCCGCCAAAGTCAAGCGGTCTTTTCTTTCAGGCAAAACATACTGGATAGTAGCGTCAATTTGGAGCGGCATTCTCAGAGCCAAACGGTTGTAGATTACCGCCGCCATCAATGAGCGCTCCTCCGGCACCTTAGCCTCTTTCTCAATTAAGGACGCAATAGTAACAATATCTTTACGACTTAAACTTTTTTGTTCAGCCAACGACCAATCAAGATTTTCGGTTTCCAGTTGAAATTGATAGAGTAACCGACTGATAATTTTTTTAGCGCCCATCGTCTTATCAAACTGATAGGTTTTAGGAAAGAGATAACCTTCTAAATTTTTCGCACCGGTCGGAATATATTTGAAATCATATTTATAGATTTCCGGACCTGACGTTGCCGCCACAAACGATGCCTCCGAACGGCCGGTTTTCTCCGCCAATCTACGATTAATCTCTTTTAAGGTAAAACCTTCGGGAATAACTACTTTTATCAGCTTTTTTTTAGGCCCGGCTGCCAGCTTTTTTGCGATTTCTTGATAACTCATATTCGAACTTAAGCGATATTTTCCAGGTAAAAAATGATTATCAATATTATTAAAGATAGCGTAAAGGCGAAAGGTATAAGCATTGCCGACAATACCGGCTTTGGCTAACTTATTTGCAATTTGTGACGAATTAAAACCGCGAGGAATAGTTATGCGCGCCGCTGTGACTTTAGAACGATTGGGACGATTTATAATGATAATGGCGATTGAGCCTATTATCGTCAACAATACTATCCACAAACTTACAATGCCGATAATATAATATCGCTTTCTGGAGCCGCTTTTTTTCTCAGAAATGTCTTGCGTGTTATTATTTAAATCTTTAAACTCGTGCTTACCGGTCAATAACAATACCCCTTCTCATTATAAAATAAAGTTACTTTAATGACCCTTCAATGGCTATTTTAACACTAAAATTTATCTTTTGCGTTGTTGCTTATTTCGGATTTTGGATTGTGAATCGCTAATTTATCGAACCTGCCTGACCAAAATTTTAACTTATCATTTTACGATTACCATTTCGCGATTCCAAACTTAAAATCCCCTGGAGCCACCTTAATTTTTACTATCGAGAAAACTTTGTAATATAATTGACGCCGCCGCGGCGTCAATTAATCCGCGCCGCTTTTTTCTTTTAACCCCGGCCCTGATAAGATCTTTTTCAGCCGTAACGGTAGTCAGCCTCTCATCCCAACGTTCTATCTTCACCGGCAACGCTGCCAGAGCTTTACTGATAAAAGCTTCTACTATTCTCGATTGCGGCCCCGGCTCACCGTTTAAAGTCAGGGGATAGCCGACAACTATGACCTCAACTTGATATTGTGCCACTAATTCAGCTATTGTTTTCGTGTCTGTTTTAAAAGAGGAATGAATAATAACTTGCAGCGGCAGAGCTACTCGACCGCTAATATCACTTACGGCTACGCCGATTCTTTTTTGTCCGACATCTAAGGCTATAAACCTGGACTCAGCCGCTTGACTCTTTTCAGCCAAAATTCCGCCTAGGCCCGGCTACTAGTAAAATCTTCCACGAACTTTTTCGCGGCCGGAAAAAGTTCAGCGATACCGTCCGGATCCTTACCGCCGGCTTGAGCCAAGTCAGCTCGTCCGCCGCCGCCGCCGCCAATTATCGGCGCTATCTTTTTTAACATATCAACGGAGCTAAAACCCAATTTTATTAGAGCCGGCGTCGCCGCTATCAATAATGTGGCCTTGCCCTTATCGGATGAGGCTAAAACAACTATAGAGCTCTTTTCGGCGCTGCGTAAGCGGTCCGCCAGGATTCTCAACTCATCCATAGTGGCGAACTCCAAAGCGTGAGTTAACAGTACAATATCACCAAGCATAATTTTATCATTGATAATATTCTCTACCTCACCTTCCATTTGCTTGGAACGTAATGAGGCAAGCGTTTTTCGCTCTTTCTCCGCCTTCTGTTTAAGATTTTCAACTGCCTGATATACTTGCCCGTCTTTAACACCCAACAACTCGGATATTTGTTTTAACTCCGTTTCGACTCGACGATGGTCCTCTAAGAACCTCTCGCCGGTAATGGCCTCAATCCGCCTGGTATTGGCGCCAATACTGGAAACTGAGGTAATCTTTATAAATCCGACCTCACTTGTGTTTCCCAAGTGAACTCCGCCGCATAATTCTTTACTAAAATCACCGATTTCAACAACCCGAACATATTTACCGTATTTCTCCTCAAACAGCGCCGTAGCGCCAATGTCCTTAGCATAATCTAAGGTCGTTATGTAAGTTCTGACCGGATGATTTTGTAATATCTTTTCGTTAACTAAGCGTTGTATATTACCGATTTCCTTGGATGAGAGAGGTTGATGATGCGTAAAATCAAAACGGAGCCTATCCGCCCCAACAAAAGACCCGGCTTGCTTAACATGCTCGCCTAAGATAATGCGCAGCGCCCATTGGAGGAGATGGGTAGCGGTATGATTTCTGGAAATAGAGCGGCGACGGCGCTTATCGATTACGGCATTAACAGTTTGCCCCGATTCCAAACCACCCTCAATAACTTTAACTTTATGGGCAATAAGGTCAGCCAGGGGCGCTGATGTATCCAATACTCGAGCCTTACCGGTCTCAGAGGTCATGATGCCGACATCACCTATTTGACCGCCTTTTTCCGCGTAAAATGGGGTATGGTCAAGAAACAACTCGACTTCGTCACCCGTCTTTGCCGACAACACCAATTGGTCATCAGCGGCTATCGCCACGATTTTCGCTTCAACCTGGTCCGTCTCATATCCGGTAAAATCGCTCTTACCATACTTCTCAACAACTTTTGGATAGACATTGCCCACGTAGATACTGGCATGCCCTTCGGCGGTAACACCTTCGGCTCTGGCCCGTTCACGCTGCTTGGACATGAGCTTATTAAATGAATTAATATCGACTTTCAACCCTGATTCATCGGCAATTTCAATCGTCAACTCCAAGGGAAATCCATAAGTATCATACAGCTTAAAGACCGACTCGCCGGGAATTATAGATAAGTCTTTATCTTTAGCGTCACTAATCACTTTATCGAGAATGGCTAATCCCTGTTTTAAGGTATAGTTGAATCTCTCTTCTTCCCCGACAATCATCATCCTTATCTGGTCGGCCTTGGCTCTTAATGTCGGATAGAAACCACTCATTAACTCAATGACTTTATCCACGACTTTAACCGCGAATGGTTCCTTTATTCCCAGCAATCGACCATGTCGAACAGCTCGACGCACCAAGCGCCGCAATATATAACCACGGCCTTCATTGGCCGGCATAATGCCATCACCCGCCATAAAAGTAACCGCACGCAGGTGGTCAACGATAATTTTTAGAGAAATATCAGTTTTTTCATCCTCACCGTATTTTACGTCCGCTATACCGGCGATTATATCGATAAGAGGTTTGATGGTATCGATCTCAAAATTTGTCTCCGCTCCCTGTAGAATAGAAGCTATACGCTCCAAGCCCATACCTGTATCAATATTTTTTTTCGGCAGCGGATGTAATTCGCCTTTTTCATCACGGTTATACTGCATAAAAACTAAATTCCATACCTCCAAGTAGCGGTCACAGTCGCAACCAACTCCACAATCAGGGCGTTCGCAACCGCGTTCGGGCCCCAAATCATACAAAATTTCCGAACAAGGCCCGCAAGGACCGGTCGGACCAGCGGACCAAAAATTGTCCTTTTCCCCTAATCTAACTATCCTATCCATGGATACACCGATGTCATCATGCCAAATCTTTATAGCTTCCTCATCTGTTTCAAATACAGTCACCCAAAGTTTACGACTATCCAAGCCCAATTCTTTTGTCAAAAATTCCCAGGCCCATCGGCAGGCTTCTTCTTTATAATAATCGCCGAAAGAAAAATTGCCGAACATTTCAAAAAAGGTCAA
Organism: uncultured Actinomycetes bacterium; assembly: GCA_913009475.1. Taxonomy (GTDB): domain Bacteria; phylum Actinomycetota; class Aquicultoria; order CAJVYJ01; family CAJVYJ01; genus CAJVYJ01. The sequence continues at coordinate 26,989 of CAJVYJ010000001.1, forward strand.
ATGACGAGCGGTGCGACCGACTTGCTCGATATCCGTAGTCCGCACACATCTTTGCACGCTGGCGGCGCGACTGTAGTCAACCGCGATTTTACCTAAGAAAATCGGCTTAAATTGGACCATGCCGGCGGCAGTTAATAGTAAGGTCGGGTCAGACGGCACCAAAGAAGAGCCGGCTACAATCTTATGGTCACGTTGACGAAAATAATCTAAAAATTTATTACGTAAAATATCGCTTTTCATTCAAGCTCCGTTCAAAGTTGTTTGTCAGCAGGTCTTAAGCTAACTCTGATTCTTCGTAAAAATAATACATTACCAAAGCCTTGACAACCGCCGCTACCGGAATAGCCAACAAGAGGCCGACGAATCCCATTAAAACCGCCCCGGCTAAAAGAGAGAAAATAATCCAGGCGGGATGCAGATCGATGGTATGGTGCAAAATATTGGGTGAAATGATCAAACCGTCCAACTGTTGGATGATAACCATACCCACAACCACCCAAAGCGCGAGCATCGGCGATTGGAGCAGAGCAATACCAACGGCGACGGCGCCGCCGACTAAAGGGCCGAAATAAGGGATTATATTTAAAACTCCCGCCAATAAACCTAACAAAAACGCGAACTTAACCCCGATTATCCAAAGATATAATCCGATAGTTGTCCCGACCACCAGTGAAACTAAAGCTTGGCCGCGAAGAAAACCGCCGACAATATTATTGATCTTTCGCGCCACCACCAAAACCTCTTCGCGATGACGCCGCGGGAATAAATTTAGAAAAGTCTCGCGGACAGCGTTGATATCCTTTAATAAATAGAAGGCAATGATCGGAGCAAGAACCAAGTTAAATAAACCGCCGAATATCCCGGTAGTAGTTTCCGGCAAAGAGCTAATTATAAATAAACCGTATTTTTGTGACCTGACCGTCAACTCATGTAAGACTTTATCCGAACCCCGAGGCAAGGTTAGACTATGATAACGATTTTGTAACAAGCTAAAAATATGATTCGTTCGCTGATAATACTGGGGCAAGTGCGAAACAATACTGCTTACCTGAGCTATGACAACCGGTAATAAATAAAAGATGAGTAAGGCAAAAATTAAGATAAAAATTATGTAAGTTATTATGACGGCAAGCAGATGAGGCATTTTCAATTTAACAAAAAAATTCACGATCGGCCTCAGTAAATAAACAATTATAAAAGCGTAAATGAACGGCGGCAGGACCGGCCTTAAGATATCGGCCACATGTAAAAAGACATATATTAAAATAACGATGCCAATCAGTGACCATGATACTATGGCTATACGTTTATATTTGTCGGTTGACTCATCTGACACAGCAAACTCCTTCGTCTTACATCATTATAGCTTAAGAGAGGAGCCTGTTTAAGTATTTTATTATTCGGCTTTTAACATTTTTTGGCGTAAGATCTGCAGTGTCCTTCGGAGCAGACGAGAGACATGCATTTGGGAGATATCTAGCTCACTGGCAATCTCGGTCTGGGTCAACCCTTTAAAAAAGCGTAGATATAAAATTTTCTGTTCTTGATGAGTCAGCTCGGTTAAAGCAGCAGCTAAACTAGCTCTATCCTCAAAATTTGCCAATTGCTTATCATTCTCACCCAGATAATCCATTAGTGAAAAACTTTCGCCGGAAGCGGAGGATATGTCGCCGTCAAGAGAGACGAAATTGTATGCTTCCGTAGTTTCCAAGGCCTCGATTACTTGTTCGTCGGAAACATGCAATCGCTCGGCTATCTCGCTTATCCTAGGTGAGCGCCTCAACTCTTGAGTTAGGCTGCCAACCAATTTATTTATCTGTAAGTTTAGTTCTTGGAGCCGGCGCGGAACACGAATAGCCCAGCCTTTGTCCCGAAAATATCTTTTTAGCTCACCGACAATCGTTGGCGTGGCGTAAGTTGTAAATTCAACCGCCCTGCCTACGTCAAAACGATCCACCGCTTTTATTAAACCGATAGTACCGACTTGAACTAAATCCTCTAGAGGCTCACCCCGGCTTTTAAATCTGCGTGCCAGATATTCGACCAAATTGAGGTACATTTCTACCAGCTCATCACGAATTTCCGGATCGTGATTCTGCTGATATCGTTTAAACAACTCGTAGGTTCTTTCGCGATCCCAAACTAAAGTTCGCTTATGAGCTCTTTGCACAGACAAATACCTATCCTCCAAAACTAATGTAAAACAAACTTTTCAACAGTACTGAAAATAATTAGATGACCTCCAGGGAGCTGATAATTGTGAATCAATATTACTTATCTACCCACATTTATAAATATCTACTCCACTTAGATGTTTTTTAATAATATTGATGTCAGAAATTAAACGCGCTTTTTTAAAAGTCTTAAGTCAACACCTTTGTCTCTTTTAATAAATTTAAATTCATCTACCAAGGCTTCAATAATAAAAAATCCATAGTTTTGATGCTTACGATATTTATCTTCCATATCATCCACAGACATTTTGGTATCCTCAAAAACTATTTCCAAGTGTTTATCCGTTATCTTAAAAGAGACTTTTGCTTCTGCGCCGCCGCAGTAGTTTATCAACATTAAAAAAACTTCTTCCACGGCCATCTTTAAATCATCTATCATCTCAATGGAAAAATTCATCCGGCCGGCCACACCGGCCACCAGCAAACGCAAGAGATGAGCGTATTCTTTATCAATAGGTAACTCAATATAAATATCGTCTGCGCCTTTAGACAATTTAACTCCTTTTAACCCTAATACTTATATAATATAGTTAGGTGATTCCTCGTCTGTTTCCAGTTTGATAAAATTATTGGTTTTATTAATCTTATTTTCACTCCGACCGGCAGCCTCAATTCCCGCCTCAATTGCTGTTCTAAGCCGTTCTTTAAGATTAGAAAAGTTATTATATAACTCCGGATGCAAATTTTCCATTAAGGTTAATACCCTTTTTCTGACATTGGGAATCAAAATGAGCCCAAGGCCCATCCCGATTACAAAATAAATACCGCCTCGTTTGCGAACACTCATCGTTTTTTCCTCCTACCTATCAATTTAGCGGCTGCTACCCGTAATCCTGTCGCCAGCCCCGATAACTTAAGCGCCGGGGAAGCTACTATTTTTTTAGCGACGTCCGTAGTGTTTTGTACCCGCTCGCTAACTTCATGAATAGAATTGACGATACCATTTACCCGTGAAAGTTCAGAATTAACCTCATCCAAAGTTATCCGCGCCTTCGACAGAAGCGGCGTCAACTCTGTATTAACTTTTTTCACCAACTCATCAATGCTAATCAGAGTTTTTTTTAACTGAACCAGCACTATTATTATAAACCCAACTAAAAGTACGATAGCGAAAACAAATATAGTTTGTATGGATAAGTACCAACTCATAGTTTCTCTCCAGCCGCGAACATTATTACCAATAATTAATATTTTTCAGTTTTAATTAATTTTATTAATTATAGAACAAAAATAAAAGAGTAGATAGATGAGTTAAATTTATTCCTTTGTGAAAGCCTTAGGTTTAGCTTTAGCTTTAGCTTTTGACGATTTAGCCGGCGCCTTTTTACCAGTTTTCTTATAGTAATCATCAACCGCCAAATGCAAAGCATCAGCTGCAAGATTTGAACAATGCATCTTTTGCGGAGGTAAACCGTCCAGTGCTTTAGCTACAGCCTGATTAGATATCTCCAGCGCTCTTTCAAGTGTTTGGCCTTTAACCAATTCGGTAACCATGCTACTGGTAGCCACAGCGGCTCCACAGCCGAATGTTTTGAATTTAACATCACTGATGCGATCATTCTCCACTTTGATAGTTAATTTCATAACATCGCCGCAGACCGGATTGCCTACCTGCCCGACACCGTCAGGATTTTCAACTTCACCCACATTGCGCGGGTTAGAAAAATGATCCATTACTTTTTCACTATACATTTTTTAACCTCCATTTCTTAAATTATTATTATCAGCTTTGATGAGCCTGATTATGTTCTCCCGCATTCATTAAATATTCCGCCTCGCGGTCGGCGCTAAACGGCGACATCTGCCGCAACCTAGCTACAATCGGCGGCAATTGCTCCAAGAAGTAATCCACCTCATCAACGGTTGTAGACCTTCCTAAAGTAATACGCAGCGACCCGTGCGCCTCAGCCGGAGCTATGCCGATACCTAAAAGTGCATGCGATGGCTCTAAGCTGTGTGACGAACATGCCGAACCGCTGGAAGCAGCAATTCCCACCATATCCAGCTGCAGCACCAATGATTCGCAGTCAATGTAGTTAAAGATAAAACAAGCGTGTCCAGGGAAACAGATCGGAAGAGAGTCGGGTAGGGAAAGAGTGTAGAGCGCGGTGGTCGCCGGAGCATGAAAAAAAAAAAAATAAAAAAAAGAAAAAGAAAAAGAAGAAAAAAAGCAAGCGAGG
>CAJVYJ010000002.1 GCA_913009475.1 uncultured Actinomycetes bacterium
AAATCTAATCGAACACGCACGAGTCGTGAACTAGAATCAATGTGTAGTATGTGATTACTAGTGTGTCCTGACCGATTCTCGTTGAATCATTCTCATTCTTCCTTTTTTTTTTTTTTTTTTAATGATACGGCGACCACCGAGATCTACACTCTTTCCCTACACGACGCTCTTCCGATCTATGGACGAGGACAAACTCCGCTCCTACACATCTCATGCCCGTACTCCTTACGCTCTCATGTTTTTTCTACCCTCAGCCCTCAACGCTCTACCCTTTCACCTTTGTCATTCCCGACTCCGATCGGGAATCCACGGCCAACCGTGCCTTCTACATTACGCTTTATATTTTTTGTTTCTCCGGGTTTTAGACTCGCATTTAACTTATCCTTAGCGATGTTGTATTCCCTAAAATCGAATTAAAAGCTACAATGCTTATATGAGCAAAAAGTTAACAAAACAGGTTATGGTCGGCAATGTCGCTATCGGCGGCGGTGCGCCGATAGCGATCCAATCAATGACCAACACAAAAACTATTAATATTGCCGCTACTTTACAACAGATCCACCGTCTGGAAGCTGCCGGCTGCGAAATTATTCGCATCTCTCTTCCCGATGAACCATCGGTGAAAGCTTTTAAGCAACTAAAAAAAGAAGCCCAAGCGCCATTGGTAGCCGACATTCACTTTCGTTGGGAGTTGGCGGTAGCCGCGATTAAAGCCGGCGCTGATAAAGTCAGAATAAATCCGGGAAACATTAAAGATAAAGACGGCATTAAAAAAATTGTAGCTACAGCCGGCCTCCACAATATTCCGCTCCGTATCGGCGTCAACGCCGGTTCTCTTAGTGACATTATTAGAGATTCCGACCTAGCCAACGCTGAGAAGTTAGTCGTGAGCGCCCTAGAGAGTGTGGCTTTGATTGAATCTATGGGCTTTACCGATCTAGTGATTTCCGCTAAAACTTTTAGCGTACCGGAGGCCTTAACTGTCTATAGAACTTTAGCGGCAAAACTTGATTATCCCCTGCATATAGGTATAACCGAAAGCGGCACAAAAAAGTCAGGTTCCTTGCGTTCAGCCGTTGGTTTAGGAATTTTACTTTCAGAGTCTATTGGAGATACGCTGCGAGTCTCCCTCTCCGCCGACCCTGTTGAGGAGGTTTACGTCGCGCAACAAATATTACAAATATTGGAGCTACGGCGATTTCACCCTGAGCTGGTCTCATGTCCTACCTGCGCTCGCTGTGATATAGATTTAATACCAATCGCCAACGAGTTGGAAGAACGGCTAAGTGCCAGTCGGGCGCCCTTACGTGTGGCGGTCATGGGTTGTGTCGTTAACGGCCCCGGGGAAGCCCGACAATCCGATATCGGTATTGCCGCCGGCAAGGGCCGGGGAGTTTTATTTAAAGATGGCAGAATTATAAAAAATGTAGCTGAGGAAAATTTTGTAGACGAGTTAATGAAATTGGTTCAGAAGGAAAAGCCGGAATAAAATGGAGGTTTAATGCGACTATCGCGAATGTATCTACCAACCCTGAAGGAAGATCCCGCTGACGCTGAGATTATCAGTCATAAACTGATGTTACGCAGCGGTATGATACGAAAAGTTACTGCCGGGGTTTACGCTTATATGCCGCTTGGGTTTCGGGCGTTGAAGAAAGTGGAAAATATAGTGCGTCAAGAGATGGACGGAATTGATGCTCAAGAGATTCTGATGCCGGCGCTTCAGCCGGCGGAGCTATGGCAAATAAGCGGGAGATGGTATGCTTACGGTAGTGAAATGATGCGCTTAAAAGATCGGCATCAGCGGGAGTTTTGTTTAGGCCCCACACATGAAGAATTAGTTACTACTTTGGCGCGTGAGGTTCGCTCTTATCGGGACCTACCTATTATTCTTTATCAGATACAGGTCAAATTTCGTGATGAGATACGTCCTCGTTTTGGGGTAATGCGTTCACGTGAGTTTATTATGAAAGACGCTTACAGTTTTCATGCCGATAGGGAAAGTTTGGCTGCCGTTTACGCGTCGATGCATCAAGCATATGGCCGGATAGTAAAGCGCTGTGGTTTGAATTATAGATCGGTGCAGGCGGCCGGCGGTCTGATCGGCGGCGCTGTTTCTGAGGAGTTTCATGTATTGGCGGAAACCGGGGAAGATACTATCATCTTCTGCTCTGAGTGTGATTATGCCGCCAATCTGGAGCTGGCGGCATCGCGCTGGCATCTGCTGCCTAACGAAGAGCCTCAGCCGCTGTCTAAAGTGGAAACGCCGGGTAAAATCGCCGTCAGTGACGTGGCAAAATTCCTGGACGTGCCCAGCTCGAAGTTGGTAAAAACATTGCTATATAAAGATAAATCCGGGGAATTGTTCGGTGCCTTAATACCCGGGCATAGGTCGGTTAATCCGGCGAAATTAACTTTGGCGCTGGGACGGGAAGTAGCTCTTTTGGATAAAAATGAGTTTAATATCTATCCACAACTGACCTATGGTTATATCGGGCCTATCGGGCTTCATGGAATTAAACTGATTGCTGATACCTCACTAAAACAACTCTACAACTTTATAGTCGGCGCTAATGAGAGTGACCATCATTATAAGAATGTTAATTTGGAACGTGATTTCACCCCGGACGCTTGGGGGGATATTATCTACGCTGAAGAGGGTGATATCTGCGGACAATGCGGCCAAGGTGAGTTGCGAAAGTTACGGGGCATAGAGATAGGTCATATTTTTCAGTTGGGAACAAAATACAGTGAAAAAATGGGGATAACTTTTGTTGATAAGACCGGCAAGCCTAAGCCCTTTATAATGGGATGTTACGGAGTCGGCGTCAGCCGTTTAGTCGCGGCCGCGATTGAACAGAAAAGCGATGAGCGGGGCATAATCTGGCCGATATCCATAGCGCCTTTTCATGTCCACTTGATTGCCGTCGGCAAAGATGAGAAAGTCAAGGAAACAGCCGAGGAGCTCTATAATAACCTATTGGCTGAAGGGGTTGAGATTCTCTATGACGATCGTTCCATTAGCGCCGGCATTAAATTCGCGGAAGCTGACCTTATCGGCTTGCCGCTGCAAGTTATTATCGGCAAAAAATTTCTGGAGACAAAAAAATTCGAGGTAAAAGAACGTGAAAATGGAGAATTAACAGAAGTGCCGTTTGAAAGTATTATCGGTTGGTTAAAAGATAAAATTCATAGTGAATTGCGCCTTGTCAATGAAGAACCAAACAAAGAAAAGGCTTAATGTGCTCGAAAAACAAAGAATTTCTCTTATCATACCAGTTTATAATGAAGAGCTGCGCATAGGTAACGTTTTGCGGGTAGTCTCTTCACTGGAGTGGCTGGATGAGATTATAACTATTGATGACGGTTCCAGTGATGGAACGGTTGCTGAAATCGAACGTTTTCCGGTTCGCCTTATAAAATTTTTCGATAATCGTGGTAAAGGCGCGGCGTTGCAGCGCGGGCTCGAGAGTTTAAAAGCTGATATTGTATTATTTCTCGATGCCGACCTTGTCGGTCTCAGCGAAAGTCATTTAAGGCAGTTGATAACGCCTTTATTGAATAATAAAGATCTGGCGATGACAGTAGGTAGATTTGCCGGTGGACGCTGGTCGACGGATTTGTCCCAGAGAATCGCCCCGATTTTGAACGGCCAGCGTGCCTTACGGGCTCAGTTTGCCGGGGAGCTGCCCGATCTTTCCAGTCATCGTTATGGGGTGGAGATATTTATCAGTACCTTTGCTAAGAAAAATAATTATAAAAGCGAGGAGATAGTTCTGCGCGGCTTATCACAAGTCTTAAAAGAGGAGAAAGAAGGCGTGATAAAGGGGACCGTTTATCGTTATAAGATGTACGGCGATCTTTGGAAGACTTGGCGAAAAAAGAGATAAGACAGTGAGTAGCCAAAATTTGCTTAAGCCATGGCGGTATGCTATATTTTAATTAGTTACAGATGAAGCCGCAAAGTGGGTATTTGCCCACTTTTTTATTGGAGTTGAAGAACTATAAACAGGGCACGAATAATTGAACTCCTGATAGATGAACTGAGTTTGGAAGTCGAAAAGTTGGGCTATGAGCTGATTGATATTGAATGGCAGCGAGGTCCGGCCGGTGAGGTCTTAAGAATATTTATCGACAAACCCGGCGGGGTAGGTCTTGATGATTGCGCTCGTGCCAGTGAAGCTGTCAGCCGGTCTCTTGAGGAGCTGGATTTAATAAAATCCGCCTATAGTTTGGAGGTTTCTTCACCGGGTGTCGAGAGACCATTAAAAAAGCCAAAAGATTGGCAATGTTTTATCGGAGAGCGAATAGAGGTAAAAACAATTAAACAGCCCGATAAAAAACGGCGGAGATTTCGGGGCATCTTGAAAGCTGCCTCGGATGAGGATTTTGAATTAGAGGTTGATGGTTGTAGACTTGTATTTAAATATAGCGAAGTAAAAAAAGCGCATCTCTTATTTGAAGCTTAAGGAAAAGGGGACGATGTTATGAATTCAGAGCTAATAGAAGCTTTAAGGCAACTTGAGCGTGAAAAAAAGATTAGCGCTCAGACCATATTAGACGCCCTGGAACAGGCGTTGGCCGTCGCGTATAAGCGGAATCATCCTGAGGAAGATGAAATTCAGGTCTCAATCGACCCTGAGAGCGGGGAGATTACTGCTTATGCTGTTGAGTTGAGCGGCGAGGGCGAAGAAGCCAAAGTCGTCAGTCGTAAAGAAATATCCAAACAGGATATTGGCAGAATCGCCGCGCAAACGGCTAAACAAGTGATTCAGCAGCGGATTCGGGAAGCGGAGCGGGAGTTGATGTTTGATGAATATATCGATCGAGAAGGAGATATAGTGACCGGTATAGTTCAGCAATCAGATCAGCGCTATACGTTGGTCAACTTAGGCCAAGTGGAAGCTCTATTGCCCATAGCCGAGCAAGTCCATAACGAGCGCTATGATCATGGGATGCGTATCAAAGCGTATATCGTGGAAGTCCGTCGTACAAGTAAGGAGCCGCAGATAATTGTTTCTAGGTCACATCCGGGGTTATTAAAAAGGTTGTTTGAATTGGAGGTACCGGAGATCTATGATGGTTTTGTCGAAATCAAGTCAGTCGCTCGTGAGCCCGGTTATCGTTCTAAGATAGCGGTAGCCTCCAATGATAAAGATGTCGACCCTGTGGGCGCTTGCGTAGGCCCAAAAGGTTCGCGTGTAAGAATGGTGGTTATGGAGCTTAAAGGGGAAAAAATCGATGTTGTCCAATACAGCGACGACCCGGCAAAATATGTAGCTAACGCCTTATCGCCGGCGCAGGTGAAAGAGGTAAAGTTTAACGACGGTGAGCAAACAGCGCTGGTAATCGTGCCTGACAACCAACTGTCGCTGGCCATCGGCAAAGAAGGTCAGAACGCTCGCTTGGCAGCTAAATTAACAGGTTGGCGCATTGATATTAAGAGCGAGACTAAATATGCCGAAGAGTTGCTTTCACCCGTTGTCGAGGAAAAGCCAACCGGTAAAGAAACGGCCGATCAGTGTGAGGCTATAAAATCAAATGGTGAACGCTGCGGCAATAAAGCCAAACCCAATAGTAAATATTGTGGGCTGGCGGCACATAAAAAATTAGGGGAAGCATCTTAATGTGAAGGTGCCAATGACGCCTATGCGTACCTGCATAGGTTGCGGCGCCGTTAAGCCCAAACAAGAGTTGGCGCGTATTGTTCGCGCACCGGATGGAAAAACCGTGTTGGATACAACCGGAAAAGTTAATGGGCGCGGCGCTTATATTTGCGTCGATATAAATTGTTTTAAAAAAATAAAGGTGAGCGGCTCATTGTCGCGGGCGTTGGCTATCGCGATTGAACCTGATAAGATAGACGAATTAGAAAAAATGTTTAAAAGTAACTATGGGCTGAATAAGTAGCCGAAAATATTTTCTCGGTATTAATCATCAGCTTATTATAAAAAAGGCGGCACAAAAAATTGCCAAAAGTAAGAGTTCATCAACTTGCTAAAGAATTAAATATATCCAGCGAGAAAATTATTGAATATCTCGCTAAAAAAGGTATGCCTGTTAAGAATCATTTCGCTACTCTGGACGAAAATACGGTGACTCTGGTGAAAAAGATGGTGAACAGGGAGTTTAGTCGTGAAAAAGCTAAAACCGTTAAAGTTGGGACAGAGGCCAAAGGTAAAGGTTTGAGGCCGCCGAAGGCGTTGAATAAAAATAAAGTCGTCGCGCCGGAGGCAGCCAAGACGGAACCGGAAATTGTGGCTGTAGTAGTAACGCCCAAGACTAAGGTCGAGGTCAACGAGGGTGTGACCGTAAAGGACTTTGCCGAGGCTATCGGCAAAACTCCCAATGATTTGATAAAACTACTCATTGGTTTAGGCGAAATGGTTACCATTAATCAGCCTATCAGCCATGACGCTATTGATGTGCTGGCTGATGAATTAAACTTGGATGTGGAAATTATTTCAGCTGAGACCGAAGAAGAGGAAGAGATAATTGACGACGAAGCCGACCTGGTCTATCGCCCACCGGTAGTTACGGTTATGGGCCATGTCGACCATGGTAAGACTTTGTTGCTTGACGCTATTCGTAAAACCGATATTGTTAGTGGTGAGGCCGGTGGTATTACCCAGCATATCGGCGCTTATCAAGTAGAACACCATGGAAAAAAGGTAACTTTTTTAGATACGCCCGGGCACGAAGCTTTTACGGCGATGCGAGCTCGAGGGGCGTCCGTAACAGATTTGGCGGTGCTGGTAGTTGCCGCTGACGATGGTGTGATGCCCCAGACAGTTGAGGCAATCGACCATGCCAGGGCAGCCGGGATACCTATTATCGTGGCTATCAATAAAATCGACAAGCCCGGTGCCAACCCCGAAAAAGTTAAACAGGAATTGACTGAATACGAGCTGGTTTCAGAAGCATGGGGTGGTGATACTGTCTTTGTAGAGGTCTCGGCCAAACAGAAGACTAATATCAGTGAGCTGATTGATATGATATTACTGGTAGCGGAGATGCAGGACGTAAAAGCCAATCCAAACGCGCTCGCGAGTGGTGTGGCCATAGAGACCCGATTGGATAAAGGTCGTGGTCCGGTGGGAACGGTATTGATCCAACGCGGTACTCTGAGGATAGGCGACGCTTTAGTTATCGGTAAAGTCTATGGTAAAGTCAGGGCCTTAATAGATGATAAGGGTAAACATATAAAACAAGCGGTTCCCGGGGAGCCCGTAGAAATATTAGGCCTGGCTCAAGTACCTAAACCCGGTGATAAATTTAAAATTTACGCCGAAGAAAAACAAGCCCGCCAAATTGCTGATGCCAGAGAGAAAAAATCACGTTTAGTGGAACAGGCGCGCACCAGCTTGGCTCTGGGAGATATTTTTGAGCGTATTAAAGAAGGCAAGATTCAGGCCTTAAATCTCATTGTCAAAGGCGATACTCAAGGCTCAGTGGAAGCCTTAAAAGAATCTCTGGAAAAAATTAATCAGGAAGAAGTAAAAATTAAGATAGTGCATAAAGGAGTCGGAGCGGTAACGGAATCCGATGTTATGTTGGCGACGGCTTCCAACGCTATAATTATCGGCTTTAATGTGCGGCCGGAGCCGGGCGCTAAGGAGATGGCGGAAAAAGAGAAGGTAGATATTCGCACTTATCGGGTTATCTATAAGATAATAGAAGATATCAGTGCTGCCCGCATAGGTATGCTGGCGCCAAAATATAGAGAAGAAGAACTGGGTAAGATAGAAGTCAGAGAGACATTTAAAGTACCGAAAATCGGTTTGATAGCCGGTTGTTATGTACTGGAAGGCGAAGTCAACCGTGATTCCTTAGCACGATTAGTCCGCGACGGAACAGTTATATATGAGGGCAAGATCTCCTCACTTCGGCGCTTTAAGGACGATGTTAAAAATGTAAAATCCGGCTTTGAGTGCGGCTTGGGTATAGAGAATTTTCAGGATATCAAAGTAGGCGACGTAGTCGAGATATATGAGCTGGTTGAAGTACCGTACGAGGAGTAAGGGTGCCACCTCGGCTTAAATTAGACAGATGGCGGATGGGGGAAGTAAAAGATTTTTGAGGGCTCCTCCAGACTTTAGACTCTGGACTTTAGACTTTTTTATAAAATGTTGTAGTGTAGCAGCGGAGCTCTTGCTCCGCCTGTAAAACGAAAAAGCATCAAAGGTGAGTTATTATGTTTGTCGGCGTTAGCCGCATAGAGTTACACATCAGCGCTTCACAGTCTCTAAAAGATAAGCGAAGAATCATCAAGAGTCTGGCGCAAAAAATAAGCCGGCGTTTTAATGTCTCAGTTTCCGAGGTAGACCATCATGACTTGTGGCAACGGGGTACTTTGGCTGTTGCCCATGTCGCCGCCAACAAAAAAGAAGTAGAAAAATTAATTCACAAAATAACAGATTACGCGGAGAATAACTCAGAAGCCGAGGTAGTCAGATGCACTTATTCATTTTTCAATCCGGAAAAGGACTTTTAAGCAAATGTCTGGTCGTTTAGCGAGAGTTAAGAAAAATATAAAAGAAGCAGTCGGTATGATGTTGGAGTTGGAGATCAAAGACCCGCGCATCGGCTTTACAACTATTACCGATGTTGACATTTCCGCGGATTTAAGGCACTGTAAAGTATTCTTTTCGACGCTGGGTGAGGCCGAGGATCATCAGCGGGCGCTGGCGGGTTTACAAAGTGCGAGCGGTTTTATTAGAGGAGAACTAGGCAAACATTTGCGTATGAAATACACGCCGGAAATCGAGTTTATTTTTGATAATTCGGTTGAGCGCGGTGCCAGGATTGAAGAGATACTAAATAACATCAAGAAGAACAGTTAAGCGATTGCTAAAAGATATAATTAAAATATTCAATGAAGAGAATAATTTTATATTAACCTGTCACGTTCAACCTGACGGAGACGGTATTGGTTCCGCGCTGGCCTTAGGTAAGGCATTATTGAATAGCGGTAAAAACGTATCTATTATTTACGGTGATGACAAAGGTTTGCCGACATCCTATCGATTTCTACCCGGTTTCGACCTGTTTACCAGTGATGCTCCTGATTTTGACAGCTACATATTTGTTGCGCTTGATTGCGCGAATGTTGAGCGGCTGGGCGATTTGAAGGATATGGCGTTTGAGTCTAAACTGCTGGTTAATATTGATCACCATCCCGATAATTCCAACTATGGTGATATTAACTTAGTTGAGCCGGAAGCCTCATCTTGCGCGGAACTAATATATAAAGTTTTGCGCGTCGGTGAGTATACAATAAGTCATGATATTGCTTTATGTCTCTACGTAGGCATGGTTACCGACACCGGCCGCTGGCAGTATAGCAATACAAACGCGCACGCGCTGAGAGTAGCGGCGGAGCTTATAGAATGTGGGGTAAATCCTAATTATGTCTTTCAAAATATTTATGAGAAGAATACGCTGCCGCGCTTAAAAATAACCGGTTTGGGTTTAGGTAAAGCAGTATTTATGCCGGAGCTTAAATTTATATACACAGTTATTACCAGAGAAGAATTAAATGAAGTGGGTGCCGGCGTCAGTGATACGGAAAGTCTGGTTGATTGGCTGCGCGGGGTTGAAGGTGCTATGACGGCAGCGGTCATTAAGGAGACATTTAACGACAATATTAAGGTAAGTTTGCGCTCAAAAGGTGAAATCGACGTCAGCGCTATTGCCGCCTTATTTAACGGCGGCGGACATAAGAATGCCGCCGGTTTTGTCTCTCACAAAAGCCTATCACAAACAGTTGATTCCCTAATAAGTACGGTGGAAAAAACCCAAACTGTAACGAATTCCTTAATATAAAGGAGTAAGCGGCTCTTGGCGTTGCTCCTCGCATGGGAGCGTAGCTCCCGGCGAGACCATGCTCGCTCTAGCCTCCGAGACGCTTTTCTCGTAGAATAAATAAACGTTTCTTTATAGCATATATCGTGTAGGGGTGGAGTTTATCTCCGCCCGTGAGAGCGGGGAATGTGTAGCCGCAAAGCTTGCTCTGATGATCTTCCCCCTCCCCCTTGACGGGGGAGGGTTGGGGTGAGGGTGTAAAATTCTCTTCTTTGTGCTGCTTAATGGAGGACAAAACTTGCTCCGCTTGCGAGGATTAAATTGTTAAAACCTGAAAGAAGACCCAAATGATAAATGGGCTGTTGCTTATAGATAAACCGGCTGGGCCTACCTCTCACGATGTCGTGGATGAACTGCGACGTATTCTCGGCCAGCGCCGTGTCGGCCATACTGGTACGCTTGACCCCATGGCAACCGGATTGCTGGTGATGATGTTAGGCCAAGCTACTCGTTTATCACAGTATCTTGAAAGTGATGAGAAAGAATACGAAGGCACTATCCGCCTGGGCATAACTACCGATACCCTTGACGCTCAAGGCAAAATTCTTGAGCGGCGCTCTTGCCGATTGAATATAGCCAAGATTAAAAATGAAGCTGCCGGATTTGTGGGTAAAATCAAGCAAGTGCCGCCGATGGTTTCCGCCGTTCGCGTTGATGGCCGGCGTCTCCATCAACTGGCTAGAGCCGGGAAGAAAGTAGAACGCGCGGCACGTGATATAGAGATAAAATCGTTTGATATCCTCACGCCTGATAATATATCCATGCCGACGCAGGTAGATTTTCATGTCAGTTGCTCGAAGGGGACTTATATTAGAGTGTTGGCGGCTGAACTGGGTGAAAGATTAGGTTGTGGTGCTCATCTCTCTCGGCTAAAAAGGGTAAAGTCCGGACATTTTCATTTAAGTCGGGCTCTTGATTTGCATAAAGTCGAAAGTCTGCATAAAGCCGGATTGCTGAAACAAAAAATTATTTCTCCGCGGGCGGCGTTACCTGATTGGGCTGAACTTATAGTTGACGCAGTCGGGTATCGCTACATTGGCGACGGCTGCTCACTGCTGACGAGTCATATTTTAAGTCTTGATAAACCGGTTTTGACCACTGAGCGCGTAAAAATTATTGGTAACGATGGTAAGCTGATTTGCTTGGCGGAGGCACTGATGGATTTAGATAATAAAACAAAATTTCATAAACTGCCGGTGGTCTCCGAGATTGCTAGGCCGGTCAAGGTATTTCTTTAATTAAAAGCTTATCTGTGGTAATATTTAAATTAATAAGTTGAGCATTGCCTCAGTTAATGAGGCTTATTGCCCTGCAAGGAGTTGAATTTAATGTTTGGTTTAGGTATTCCGGAGTTAGTTATTATTCTGATTGTAGTGTTAGTTATCTTCGGACCGAAAAAACTTCCGCAAATCGGAAAGTCTCTGGGTAGCGCTATCAGGGAATTACGCAAATCAACCGTTGATGATAATAGCGATAAAGATAAGACTGATGCAAAAGAAAAAGTTGAGACTAAGAAGTCAGAAGATATAAACTGATTGTATTTTTTACCATATCGGTTATTCTATAGTCGTGGACTTACGTTTATCTTTAGCAATAGGTACTGCTCGTCTGGGTGGAAGATTGAGTCGGCGGTTACATCGCGGCGGCGGAACCTCGCTACCTGGGCTACTGGCACTACGCTTAGACCCGAAAATATTAAGTAAACTAACCAATAAACTATCTGACTCAGTAGTAATCACCGGTACTAATGGCAAGACTACTACCGCTAATATGTTAGCGGCAATCTTTCGGACTCATGGCTCTGAATTTATTCATAATACTGCCGGCGCTAATCTTGTGTCAGGTCTGTTAACGGCCATGATAGGAGGCATTGGCTATGGCAGCCAAAGTCAAAAGATCGGTCTCTTTGAGGTCGATGAAGCTACTATCCCTAAAGTTACGCCCCAACTTCAGCCTAAGATAGTGGCGGTTACCAATATCTTTCGCGATCAGCTGGATCGTTACGGAGAGCTTGACCATACGGCTGAGTTGATAAAAAGCGCTTTGACATCACTGGATGATAATGCGCGTGTGGTATTGAATAGTGACGACCCAAGAGTTGCTGTTTTAGCGGATGGTTTAAATCTCAGGCCAATCTTTTTTGGTATTGAAGATGAACGCCGGGCCGCTTTTCATCTTGACCAAGCGCGGGATTCAAATGAGTGTTTGCTGTGCGGTACCGCTCTTGAGTATAAATTTCAGTACTTTGCCCATTTAGGTATTTATACTTGTCCCAAATGTGGTTTTACGCGGCCGGAGCCGCAGTTCAAAGCAGTAGATATTGAGCTGGCTCTTGGCGGTACCCATTTTAAGGTGATAACTCCGGTCGGAAGTCTTAAATTAAAAACTAAACTTTCCGGACTGTATAATGTCTACAACACGCTGGCCGCGGTAGCTGTCGCGATTCAATTGGGTATGGCGCCGACAACTATTAAAGCGGCGCTGGAAGAGTTCAAGCCCGCTTTTGGACGGCTGGAAGAAGTGAAAATCGGCGCTAAAATGGTCAGGTTGATGTTGATGAAAAATCCCACCGGATTTAATCAAGTAATCAGCGCTCTAAATTTGGATGATACGCCTAAGAATTTAATTATCGCTATAAACGATAACTTAGCGGACGGCATTGATGTCTCCTGGCTTTGGGATGTCGATATTGAGCGCCTGGGTGAATTTAATTTTGCTATTGCCAGTGGTGTTAGGGGTGAAGAGATGGCTTTAAGGTTAAAATATGCCGGTTTTAAGACCGGTAGAATCATGGTGAAGAATAATTTAGAAAAAGCTATAGAGTCAGGCTTGAGCCGCATAGCGCCGGGTGAGGAGATATCACTCCTGGCTACCTATACCGCTATGTTGGAAGCACGCAAACATTTACAAAAAATTGGCGATATCGGAGCTTTTTGGGAGGGAGCGTAGTTTTGTTACGTAACCGAAATGAGACCGAGGATAACGCGGGGCCCCCGCAAAGTATTGCTTTACTTTGTGGGGTGGAGCGACGCAGATTGGTTGGCGGCCACGCTTCTAGGGTGGAACTTAGATTAGCGCATTTATATCCTGATACTATGAATCTCTATGCTGACCGCGGTAATGTTATCGCCTTAACTAAAAGATGCCGGTGGCATGGGATTGAACTGAAGACAGAAAGTATATCTATCGGTAACGACATTGATACGTCTCAATTTGACTTGGTGTTTTTAGGCGGTGGTCAAGATAAAGAACAGCGCTTGGTCGGCAATGATTTATTATCAAAGCAGCAGAGCCTGGCAGAGATGGCCGATGACAATGTGGTCATGTTGGTTGTTTGCGGCGGCTATCAGCTTTTCGGTAATTTCTACCGGCCCGCCCATGGACCTGAGCTCAAAGGTCTGGCTATATTAGATATAGAGACTATCGCCGGCAATCGTCGTTTAATCGGTAATGTTGTTTTAAAAACCGATATCATGGCCGGCCAAGAGTTGCTGGTGGGGTTTGAGAATCATAGTGGAAAAACCTATCTGGGCGCCGGTGTCCGGCCGCTGGGCCGTACTGATGTCGGTTTTGGTAATAACGGAGAAGACGGCTTGGAAGGCGCAGTCTATAAAAACGTTTTCGGTACCTATCTGCATGGCTCATTATTGCCAAAGAATCCTCAATTTACCGACCATCTGATCACCCTGGCGCTCAAACGTCGTTACGGGCATGTTGACCTAAATGTTCTTGATGATAGTTTTGAAGAAGCCGCTCATAAAGCCGCCGTAGCTAAGGCCCGCTCAAAAAAGAAGATAAAATAATCTTAAACCAGTTGATTGAAGGCTACGCGAGCTGCCGCGATGGTCTTTTCGATATCCTCATCGCTGTGGGCCAGTGACATAAAACCAGTCTCAAATTGAGATGGGGCCATATTTATGCCTTGCTCCAACATCGCGTGAAAATATTTAGCGAACGCACCCGTATCGGAAGCTTTGGCGCTCTGGTAGTCGTAAACTTCCTGGTCGTTAAAGAAAGTAGCAAACATCGCGCCGACTCTATTGGATGTGATTTTAACTCCGGCCTCTTCAGCTGCTTTCTTTATGCCCGCGGCTAACTTAGCTGACTTGGCTTCCAAAGCTTCATAGGTGTCGCCTTGAGAGAGAAGCTCCAATGTGGTTAGGCCGGCGGTCATGGCCATCGGGTTGCCGGAGAGAGTGCCGGCTTGATAGACCGAACCGACCGGAGCGATGCTGTCCATAATATCGGCGCGTCCGCCAAAAGCGCCGACAGGCAGACCACCACCGATAATCTTACCCAAACAAGTCAGGTCCGGGGTTATGCCAAAGCGTTCTTGGGCGCCGCCATAGGCGACTCTAAAGCCGGTCATGACTTCATCGAATATTAAGATGATGCCGTTGTCCGCCGTCAGTTTGCGTAAGCCCTCAAGAAATCCCGGTTTCGGTGGTACGCAACCCATATTACCGGCTACCGGCTCGACGATTATGCAAGCTATATTCTCACTTTCAACTACTTTTCTGACCGCTTCTAAATTGTTATAAGGCACACTGATGGTATCAGCGGTGGTGCCGGGCGTTACGCCTGGGCTGTCCGGCAGGCTTAAAGTGGTGACGCCGGAACCGGCTTGAACCAGCAAACTATCGACATGCCCGTGGTAACAGCCTTCAAATTTGATAATTTTATTGCGGCCGGTAAAACCGCGCGCCAGCCGGATAGCGCTCATAGTCGCCTCCGTGCCCGAGTTGACCATCCGCACTTTTTCAATCGAGGGCACGGCGTTAACGACCTTTTTCGCCATAGCCACCTCAAGGGCGGTAGGCGCGCCAAAGGAAGTCCCGTTGGCCAGGGTGTCGCGGAGTGCTTCCACGACTTCATCTTGAGCGTGGCCTAAAATCAGCGGTCCCCAAGAGCCGACGTAATCGATATATTCATTGCCGTCAACGTCATAGATTTTCGACCCCTTACCGCTGGCGATAAAGACTGGGTCACCGCCGACTGAGCGGTAAGCTCTAACCGGTGAGTTTACGCCGCCGGGAATATATTTTTGTGCCTCACTAAATAATTCTTCCGATGTATTATGTTTCATAGTGTTCCTTCCTAGAAGCGTGTCCGCCAACCCAATTCCTGGGCTCGCCGCGCTCGCAATTGTAAATATCAAATTGTAAAATTGATTATATACCAATCTCCCCAGACCCCTCTTTAGCAAAGAGGGGAAACCGCGCTTTTCCTTCCCCCTTTGTCAAAGGGGGACCAGAGGGGGATTTATCGGGTTTCATTTCTAATCTTAAAATCAAGTCTATATCCACAAGGTATTATATCAGATTATAGGGCAATACTTAATAAAACCAGCCGGCGAATATCACTTATTATCACATGATTAATCTCTTGTGTATTCGCATTTCCTCTTTATGTTTGTCACATTCCCGACCTGATCGGGAATCCAGCGGCCAACTAATCCTCCCTCCCCCTTGACGGGGGAGGGCCGGGGTGGGGGTGAATAGTCACTGCCGACCCCATATGTTTGTCATTCCCGACCCCGATCGGGAATCCACGACCAATCATGCTTTTAAATACTTTACATGCTCTTGTTTCCAATGCACCTCTTTACCTGGATTCCCAGTCAAGCTGAGAATGACAAGAAGCGTCAGTTCCTAAACTCTCAAGCCTTCCATTCCTGACCATTGCGCTCTTATCTACCCTCGACCCGCTACGCTCTCCCCTCCCCCTGTCATTCCCGACCCCGATCGGGAATCCACGGCCAATCATGTCTTTTAATGCTTTATTTGTTCTGGCTCCAATGTGCAGTGTTCCCTGGATTCCCAGCCTGCCTTGAGTGTATCGCTTTGTTGAAATGAATATTCAAAGAGAAAAAAGTCTAATCTTACACGCGGACAATGCCACTCATCTTTTGCAAGCTTATGGAAATAATAAGAGATAAATTTTAATGATAATAATTCAAGCGAATCGCTTCAACCGGCCGCATTCAGCCGCGCTTTATAAGCAAGCGGCATCGATTTATGGTATGCTATTAATAATGTCTATAAATCGTAGGGGTGTGGTGGTTATGTATCGACTTCTGGTACGAATTATTCTTATAGGAGCTATTTTGTGGGGCAGTCTTACGCTGGCGGGGTGCGCTCAATCAAATTCAGTTAAACAGCGACAAACTAAATCAGGCATATCTGCGAAGAGCAGGCCGACAGTGATGCGATATGGACCGGTATATCCTGTACGAAAAGTTAAAGATCCTCTTGTGGCAAAGACAATTAAGGGCGCGGCGGCTACCGGATCTCCCGTTGTCAGTGCGGAGATCAGAGGCTATCTGGTGGACTGGGTCATTAGAGAGAGCAGTACCAGCGCTTCTATTACAGAGCTAGCTGTTATGAAAGACGGTAGTGCGTACAGGATAAGGCAAACGCGTCCGAGCGCGGCTTTCGGCAACATGGCGCCGTCGCGGTTGACTCCTGAACCGGCGCGGGAGGCTAAAGCGCGCAAAGCTGCTTTGGCGGCCGTGCAAAAAGTGGTTGCGAAGAAAAATCCTAAGTTCGCGTCGGTAAAGCCGATTATCTATAATTACTTAGTGAAAATCCATCATAAAGATGGTTCCAGTGTCGATGTGTGGGTCGATCCCAACGTTGCTCGTGGGCGGTTCTTGTATAATGTCGGATTAGTAAAACTTCAAAAAGTAAAATGAGCAAGCTTAATCACTGATTGTAATTATTAGCAATTGGCATTACCACTCTCTCCTATTTTATTGGCCATAAATCAACTCAGCCGTATATTTTCAATAAGTCTGAAATTATATACAATATTATTCTAGGCTCTCAAAAGAATTAGGCATGTTTGATGAAAAGATACGGGATAAATTTTTATCGGTGCTGTCGGAAATCTTCGTACCATAAAGGTTTAACATTAATAGGAATGTTGGCAAAAGTCGATGATAACGGTTTGGGAATGAATCTAAACCCTTGGAGCAATTGTTAAAGCTTACAAAACAGTGTTGCATAATGCTATAGAATGAATTTATAAGGTAACGTTATTAATATTGACAAGCCATCAATAGGTAATTACAATGTAATTATTTAGAGTGTCGGAGGGAACAATATTATGAAAACAAATATCATTAGAATAGGCAATTCGCAGGGGATACGCATTCCTAAGATTATTTTGGAGCAAAGCCATATCGGAACTGAGGTTGAGCTGGAGGTTAAAGATAAAAAGATAGTTATAAGCCCGGCGTCAAAACCACGTCAGGGGTGGGAAAAGAAGTTTCAGCGAATGACTGAGAAGAGTGATGATAGATTAATTGACAAGTCGAGAATCATAACTCAGTGGGACAGTGATGAATGGGAATGGTAACCAAGCGATTTGAAGTTTATTTAGTCGGCTTGAACCCTGCTGTCGGCAGCGAGATTCGTAAAAACAGGCCCTGCCTTATTATTTCTCCGGATGAGATGAATCAGTTTATTGCCACTGTTATTGTAGCGCCGATGACCACAAAAGGCAGGAATTATCCGACCAGAATACCATGCAGTTTTGGTGGAAAGAAAGGACAAATTGTGCTTGATCAGATTCGAACTGTTGACAAAGTAAGATTAACAAAAAAGTTAGGCAGTATCGATAAAATAACGCGGACCAAAGTTTTGTCGGTTTTATCGGAAATGTTTTCACCGTAAACGTTGAATACAAAAAGGTATGTTGACGAAAAAATGGTTACTCGACATAAATGAACGATTATAGTACGGTATTACTGGAGGTGAATCGATGGAATCAGTGAAAGTTTCCCCAAAACATCAAGTAGTTATTCCCCAGTCAATCCGGAAATCTCTAAAAATCCGTCCGGGAGAGAAAGTCCATGTTTTACAATATGAAAATCGTATAGAATATATTCCGGAAAGAAAAATGAAAACCATGCGTGGTTTTCTAAAAGGGATTGATACTACTGTTGAGCGAGAAAAAGATCGAATATGAATCAATATAGCTGTGTATTTTTAATAAGTGTAGAAGGAATAATAAAAGACTGTTTATATGAATTGGAAATATAACAAGGAGGTAAGAAATGCCGGAATTTTCTAATCCGTTTGCGGTGCTTAAAAGCGATCGCAAGCTTACAGAGGTCGAACTGGTTCGAGCCATCCGTTTTATGGTAGCGGCGGAATATGAAGCTATCCAGCTCTACCAACAAACGGCTGAAAGCACCGATAATCGACTTGCTAAAGAAGTTCTTGTTGATATAGCCAATGAGGAGAAGGCGCACGCGGGTGAATTTCTTCGTTTGCTGAAGGAATTGGACCCCGAGGAAGAAAAGTTTTACAAAGACGGCTATCAAGAGGTCGAGGAGATGATGAAAGAGTTTAAAAAATAGTTTAAAAGAGGACAGTCCGGTATACATTGCTTGCTATTTTCCAGTCTGGTTTAGTCAGTGACAATCGGAACGTTGTCTGCCGTATCAAATTGGGTGTCATCCAAAGCTCAGTTTTTGCCCGCGTTGCTCGCGGCAGCTGAGCTTGTTCGTTAGGCATTATAAGGGATTAAATGCATGAAGCAAAAAAATAGGACAGTTGGATTGCTTGGTGCCGTTTCAATTGGAATCGGCGGTATGGTAGGCGGCGGTATTTTTGCGGTGTTGGGTGAGGCTGTGGCGCTTGCTCGCGGCGCGACTGCCGTTGCTTTTATTTTAGCGGGAGTTGTAGCCTTGTTGACCTCTTATTCCTATGCAAAACTTTCTGTAAAATATCAGAACCGCGGTGGAACCGTTGTCTTTATTGATAATGCTTTCAGCCACAATCTTTTATCAGGCAGTATGAACTTAATGCTCTGGCTAAGCTACTTGGTCACGATTTCTTTATACGCGGTTGCCTTTGCTTCCTATGCGCAAACCTTTTTTCCCGGCAACACCACTCAGTGGCTAAGACACCTGTTAATTAGTTTGGCTATTTTACTTCCGGCTCTGATTAACTTGTTAAACGCTTCTTTTGTAAGCAGATCTGAAACCATTATTGTGATGATAAAACTGGCGTTACTGACTCTGATTATTGTAACCGGAGCTTCGTTTGTGAAGATAGGACGACTGTCACCGGTTCAATGGGGAACTCCTTCTTCGATCATATTTGCCGGCATAGTTATTTTTGTTGCTTATGAAGGCTTTGAATTAATTGCCAATGCCGCTGAAGACATTAAAAATCCAAAATCAAATCTACCAAAGGCATTTTATGGCTCAATATTACTAGTCATACTACTATATGTACTTATCGCGATAATCACTGTTGGCACGGTACCGGTAAATCAGCTTTTGACGGCCAAGGATTATGCTTTGGCAGTGGCCGCTAAACCCGCGCTTGGACAAGCAGGATTCATCATTGTTTCTGTCGCGGCGTTATTAGCGACTTTCTCCGCTATTAACGCGACGATTTACGGGAATTCCCGTTTAGGATATATTGTCGCCAAGGAAGGCGAGCTTCCTAAAATATTGGATGAAGAAGAGCGTAATATACCTGATATGGGTGTAATAATTACGGCATTTTTTAGTTTACTCATAGCAAACTCGATTAATTTAACTGAAATAGCCATTATTGGCAGCGCCAGCTTTTTGCTTATTTTTTTCGTAGTTAATATTAGTGCATATAGGCTACGTAACGTAATCGGCGGCAACAAGATGATAATTTTAATGGCCTCTTTAGCTAGTAGCGTAGTATTAGTTACTTTGCTTGTTCATATTTTTTCAAGCAATGTTAAAGCCATAGGGATATTTTTCACCTTTATGGGTATTTCGGTTCTGTTTGAACTTATTTATGGTAGATTTGTTAGAGGCCATTTTTTTCAACGGCCATACAAAGATGCCTGATAAATATTTATCGTCTAGCGGGGGTCAGGTCTTGCATTTTCGCATTTTATTTTTTTAGCTGCGATAATCTGATATTTATAGGACATTTTATTAAAAGAACTGCAAACAATTCCGGGCATCGGAGTCGGCCTCTCTCAAGACCTCTTCGATTTAGGATATAGAAAAGCTGATGACTTAAAAGGTGAAGACCCGGAGTTGCTGAAATGGTGGAACTGGAAAGACAAGAAGAGATAAAATTATTCTACAAACTGGAGGTCGAATATGTCAGAACAGCATCCTGTAGGCGCGATAATACAGAGAGATAAAAAAACTTACGCTATTGTCCCCAAAACTCCTGTGGGTCTCTTAACCGCTGAGCATTTAGAAAAAATCGCTGCGGTGACCCGAAAATATGAGATTCCTATAATTAAAATTACCTCAGGGCAAAGATTCGCGTTGGTGGGCATCAAAAAAGATGACGTTAATGATATTTGGCGAGACCTGGGCATGGACCCCGGCCAAGCCAAAGGCACCGAACTCTGCTTGCACTATGTCCAAGCGTGTCCCGGTACTGAGACCTGTAGGTATGGCGTCCAAGATTCTATCGGGATGGGAACGGTGATTAATGATATTTTTTCCGGCATGGAGTTAGCCGCGAAAGTAAAAATAGGCGTATCCGGATGTCCACTGTGTTGCGGAGAGAGCTTTGTGCGGGACATTGGCGTGTTGGGGAAGAGAAGCGGTTGGACATTGATTATCGGCGGCAGCTCCGCCCGGCGTCCACGCATTGGCGATGTTATTGCGGAAGACCTTTCAAAAGAAGAGGCTATTAAATTAATAAAACGTTTTTTAGAATATTACAGCATCCACGCAACCAGGAAAGAGAGAACCGCGCGCTTTCTGGATAGGCTGGGAGTCGAGCAAATCAAAGAAGCTATTTTAAAATAAAATGGGGTCAGATCTTCAATCTTGACAATTCGCAACCATTCTATCAGGCATTATCGTGAAAAAGGGGTCAGATCTTCAATCTTGACAATTCATTGCGCTAAATTATTCAAATCAGGCCTCTCTGAATATTTCCGGGCAGCTGAGTAGATTTTATTAAAGTAAACCTTCTAATGATTCGCAAGGGTTTTTTGTTCACTCGTCCGATAATTTTCCGGCAATCGCCCAATCAGCTTTATCTACATCGGTAAAGACGATGTGGACGTGTTCCGGTGCCGTCTTACCTACTTCCGAGATGATTTTAGTGATGCCCTCAGCCATCTCGGCTTTCTGCTCGCGTGTTCGGCCTTTCCATAATTTAATTTCTACTACTGGCAATTGATGCCTCCCTTCGATATAAAGAGAAGTCTAGAGTCGGGAGTCCAGAGTCCAGAGTCTAAACATATATCTCTAAAGCAATTAGATAATTGATTAAAATTAAAGAGCTAAATATTAATTAAACATAATAAGATCACACATAAAAATATTGTTTAATCAGTGTTCAATTTATTAATTATAGAATTAAGCATAGCATTTATTTCTTGAATTACTGAGTTGGCTTTAAAATATTTTTTTTCTTCAATATAGCTTAAGTCAAAAGATAGAAATAGCCAATAATCGGATTCGGCCAGTGATCTTTTAGCTATAGTAAGATAGTTACGATAGCTATTACCCTTGATACCACCAAAACCTTCAGCAATATTAGAAGGAACTGAAAGTGTTGATCTAATAAGCTGTTGCTTGATAATTCTTGCCTCGTCTGATTTTGGAAAGTTCTTAAGCGAGTAAAGTACTTGCTTTGCCAGGACATGGGCTTTCTGCCATACAATCAAGTCTTTATATGATTTTATATCTTTATTCACCGTGTCTTTAACTTTAGACTCCCGACTCTAGACTCTAGACTTCTCTTCCTTTATCCACCCGGCTGCGTCTTTAGCGTGATAAGTTAAGATTATATCCGCTCCGGCGCGCTTAATACTGGTCAGTATCTCCATAGCGACATTTTTTTCATCTATCCAACCCTTAGCCGCGGCCGCCTTGACCATGGAATATTCGCCGCTGACATTGTAGGCGGCGAGTGGATAATCGACTTCACTGTGAACGGCGGCTATAATATCTAAATAAGAAAGCGCCGGTTTAACCATGATGATATCGGCGCCTTCCTCGATATCAAGGTTGACTTCACGCAATGCTTCCACGGCGTTGGCTGGGTCCATCTGGTAAGAGCGCCTATCACCGAAAGCCGGTGGCGATTCCGCCGCTTCCCGAAATGGCCCATAAAAATAGGAGGCGTATTTAGCTGAATAAGCCATTATCGGCGTATTAATGAAACTGTTTTCATCAAGGGCTGAGCGTATGGCTGCTACGCGCCCATCCATCATATCCGAAGGGGCGATAATATCAGCGCCGGCTTCCGCATGACTGACCGCTGTTTTTGCCAACAACTCCAAGGTCACATCATTTAAAATCTCTTCACCCCTAATGACGCCGCAATGGCCGTGACTCATGTATTCGCAGAGGCAAACGTCGGTAACTATCAGAAGTTCCGGTACCTCTCTTTTAATCGCTCTAATGGCCTGTTGAACAATACCGTTTTCAGCGTAAGCGCTACTGGCGACTTCATCTTTAGTTTCCGGTAAGCCAAAGAGTATAACAGCCGGTATGCCCAACTTAGCCACTTCCTCCGCTTCGGCGGCAATGTTGTCCACCGATAGTTGCCTGACGCCCGGCATGGCTAATACGTCGTTGGCGACATTATGGCCCCACATGGCAAAGAGGGGATAGATGAGGTCATTAACCGATAGTTCGGTCTCGCGGACCAAGCTCCTCATCTTTTCATTTTGCCGTAAGCGCCGCGGTCGATAAGTAGGATAAAACATAAAGCTCCTTTCGAGTTCATACAACCATTAATATTTCTGTTTTTAAATTATCCAATAATGATTACGATAATGACTAATAATTCATAATTTTATATATTTATCTCATAACCGGTACTTTTTGTCATCCCCGCTCATCCTTAATACTGTCACTTCCAACTCCGAGCGGGAATCTACGACCAGATGTGCCTTTTAATGCTTCACATGCTCTGGCTTCAATGCACCTCTTTACCTGGATTCCCAGTCAAGCTGAGAATGACAAACGTAGGAGAGCTGAGAATGACAAACTTAGGAGAGCTGAGAATGACAGACATAAACATTTATTATTAGACGGTCTCATTATAGCGCCTTACTCACCAAACTGTTTTACCTCTTCAGCTAAGACCGCGTCCGCCTCATTATCTTCACGTTCTTTAACGCGAAGATTTACTAAACGGCGAAAGTCATACCAGGCTAAATAGAGTAATATCAATAGGCCGATGGGGAAGAGAACTGATTCGAATACTTGTAGCCAACGCATTATACCTAATAAAGGTGATAACTGACTTGCCATATTTCCTCCTTTTGTCTCAAGGTTCACGTACCGCTTGGATAATAGCCGCGACTAAACCGGCATTAGTAGACTTTTTAGCCACAACATCAACATCGATATTCAAAGCAGACGCGGCTTTAGCGGCAATCGGGCCGATGGCTGCTATTTTAATACCTTTCAAATCTTGGTCGATTCGCAACTTTTGATTGAGCAAGGCTATAAAGTTCCTTACGGTTGAAGGGCTGGTAAATGTTATCCAGTCTATTTGATTATTTTTTATTTTGTCGACGAGGGGAGCCGCTTCGGTGTCGGCGATAATTGTTTGATACGCCGGAGCGATAGTGACTTCAGCCCCCATTGCTCTAAGTTGCTCGGGTAGAATAGCTCGTCCTTCTTTAGCTCTAGGTAAGAGAATTCTTCGTCCGCTTAATTGAAGTCTAGTCAATTCTTTCAGCAAACCTTCAGCTAAATAATTTTTGGGAATTAAATCGACAATAAGATTAAAAGCTTTCAAACAGCGCGCCGTTGCCGGTCCGACCGCGGCTATCTTAACATTTTTTAGCTGTCGCGAATCTTTACCATGATACTTTAAGCGTTCCATAAAATATTTGACGCCATTAGCGCTGGTAAAAATTAGCCAATCGTAACTTTCCAATCTCTCAATAGAGTGGTCAAGTATAGTGTAGTCAGCCACGGGTACGGTTTGAATAGTAGGGAATTCGATAGATTCCGCTCCTTTGCTTTGCAGTAAGGATATTAATTCAGTTCCTTGACGACGGGGCCGGGTAACGACTATTCTCTGTCCGAAAAGTGGTTTTTTCTCGAACCAGGTTAGTTTTTCACGTAACTGAACTACCGGCCCGATGACCGTAATAGCTGGTGGGTGAAGATTAGCTTGATGGATTTTTTCAGCGATATTAGCAAGAGTGCCGACGATAGTCTTTTGTTTCGCCAATGTTCCCCAACGTATAACAGCCGCCGGGGTATCGTGCGGCCGGCCATGCTTAATTAAGTTGGCGGTAATGTTAGATAGATTTTTAACGCCCATGAAAAAAACTAAAGTACCGACACCACGAGCCAGCTTGTCCCAATCCAAATCACTGCGGTCCTTGTCGGCTTGTTCATGCCCGGTTATAAAGGCGACGTCACTGGCAAGGCCTCTATGGGTCATTGGGATGCCCGCATAAGCCGGAACCGCGGTAGCGGCGGAGACGCCTGGTATAACTTCAAAAGCGATGCCGGCGTCAAACAGAGCTTCTGCCTCTTCACCGCCACGGCCGAAGATAAAAGGGTCACCACCTTTTAGCCTGGCCACCACTTTTCTCTCCCTGCCTTTATCTATTAGTATTTGATTGATTTCTGATTGTGTCAATTGGTTGGGGTCATGTTTTTTACCGACAAAAATAAGTTCGCAATCATCCCGAGCTTCCTTAAGGAGACTCGGATTTGCCAGATAATCGTGGAGAATGACGTCTGCCTGTTGTAGGTATCTTAACCCTTTTACGGTAATTAAGCCTGGATCACCCGGGCCGGCGCCTATTAAATAAACTTTTCCTTCAGCCATTTTATCGCTACAATAAAGATTCTGCTTGAGCTCTAATGTCAGCCAGAACCTCGTCAGCT
Organism: uncultured Actinomycetes bacterium; assembly: GCA_913009475.1. Taxonomy (GTDB): domain Bacteria; phylum Actinomycetota; class Aquicultoria; order CAJVYJ01; family CAJVYJ01; genus CAJVYJ01. Next base: position 24,704 of record CAJVYJ010000002.1, read on the forward strand.
CCAGCTTCCAATAATCTTTCAGCTAATTCAATACCAATATTTTCAGCTTCATCGATGGGGCCGCTATATTGGTCACGAAAGTATTTAACACCGTCAAGGTCAGCAACTACTCCTTGGAGAGAAAGGCGGTCGTTCTCGATAGTCCCTAAGGCGCCAATGGGAACCTGACATCCGCCTTGAAGTAATTTCATCAGCGCTCTCTCGGCGGTAACGGCTGAGAACGTGTCGCTATGATTTAAGTTTTTTAGCATACGTCTGACCTCTTTATCATCCAAACGAGTTTCAACGCCGATTGCGCCTTGGCCGACGGCGGAAAGGCTGAGCTCAGATGAGATTCGTTCGGTTATCAAGTCACCATAGCCCATACGGTCAAGGCCAGCCGCCGCCAAGATGATAGCCTCAAATCGGCCTTCATCCATCTTGCGTAGGCGGGTCTCCAGATTCCCGCGGACATCAACTAATTTGAAATCAGGACGCAGATGTAAAAGTTGAGCTTGCCGCCGCAGGCTTGACGTACCTACGGTAGTGTTTGGCGGCAGTTCCATCAGTGGCAGTTTTTTCGTCGATATCAAAACATCTCTAGGGTCGACACGCTTGGGCATAGCTACAATACCTAAGCCGTCCGGTAATTCGGTCGGGACGTCTTTCATGCTATGCACGGCGAGGTCGACCTCGCCGTTTGCAAGCGCAACTTCGATTTCCTTAACAAAAAGACCTTTGCCGCCGACCTTGGCCAAAGGTACATCAAGAATTTTGTCCCCGTGTGTTTTAATAATTCTTAACTCTGTTTCAATCGTATAATTTTCTCTTAAAAGTTTGGCGACATAATTTGCTTGCCATAGAGCCAGTTTACTGCCACGAGTTCCGATTATTATTTTTTTCATCGAAATATTTATCCCGCCTCAACATGTTTATGGTTTTTTATTTTGATTTTGGAAGTAGTTTCGGATTTTCTTTTAACATCTTTTTCCGTGGATTCGTTTAAACAAAATAAATGTCGCATGGATTCGGTATAAAGGTAACCGTCTTTTGTTTTTGCCGATTCTTTCATGCGAATAGTGGGGTTATGAAGCAATTTATTAATTATGGCGCTCGTGAGGGCGTTGACCGCGTTCATTTCATCATCTGACAAGTCGGCTAATTTATTGGCCGCTTTGGCCAATTCCGCCTGACGGATTCTTTCCGCTGATTGCCTGAGTTTTGAGATTGTCGGTACGGCTTCAAGCGAGCTTATCCAAGTGAGAAATTCCCTGACCTCAGTCGTAATTATTTTCTCCGCTTCCTTAGCTTCACGGGAACGCTCAGCCAGATTAGCGTCGACAACCGACTGCAGGTCATCAATATCATATAAATAGACATTATCCAAATTATTAACGTTTGGGTCGATATCTCTGGGGACGGCAATGTCGATTAAAAAGATGGAGCGGCCGCGCCTTGTATGTATTACAGGTTGCATTTTTTCTTTATCCAAAATATAGTCCGACGAACCGGTTGAGCTGATAACAATATCAGCTTTGACCATTTCATGAAAGAGTAAATCAAACGGGACCGGTTTCCCTTGGAACGTCTTGGCCAGCTCGACAGCGTTATCATAACTTCTATTGGCGATTAGAACATCACGCACACCATTAGCCAAGAGATGTTTAGCGGTAAGTTCACTCATTTTACCGGCGCCGATTATCATAACTGTTTTTCCGGTCAAATCTTCAAAAACCTTTTTAGCCAGCTGAACGGCTGCGTAACTTATCGAAACTGCGTTTTCACCGATATCGGTCTCTGTCCGCACCCGTTTGCCTACCGCGAACGCCTGGCGAAATAATCTGTTAAAGATAATATTAGTGGCGTCATTATCGAAAGCCTGGGCATAAGCCTCTTTAACTTGCCCTAATATCTGAGCTTCACCGATTATCATAGAGTCCAGGCTGGATATAACGCGGAACAGATGATGAATGGCACTGACTGAATCATAAAAATATAAATGTTCTCGCAGGTTACAATCGATATTTTTGCGGCAATTCTCAAAAAAATGGATAATATTATCTTTACCGGCCTCGATGTCGTTAGCTACCGCGTAGATTTCCGTACGATTACAGGTCGACAGGATAATAGCTTCATTTATATGTTCATATGATAGAAGATTATTTAAGGCCCCGCCGATATCGGCGGCAGGGAAATTAAGGGCTTCCCGGACCTCAACTGGAGCTGTTTTATGGCTTAAACCTGAAGCGATAATGTGCATATGGTAAAAGAGCCTCTCCTAGGTATCTCTGTCCAGTTCCGGCGATTAAGGTAAAAAATATCCCTGTCACGCCCATTGGCCTATGCGGTAAAAGCAGGGTATATAGATTATCTATCACACGATTCCGCTCTGCCTGAACTTTAAAAATAATATCAAATCAGCCGCTGAATTGCAAATCACTGCTCGGAAAATCTGGAAATTAATTTATCAACGTCTATTTTATTATTAACCATTTCCGGGTTATTTCTACTAAGTTTTCTAACTTTTTCCAAGATATTAGAGTTAAACAGCCTATCGTAAGCTTGCTTACGTTTTCTCTTGTCCGGCTCCTTTTGCATGATTTTACGTCGGTACTCACTGACGAGATTAAGCCAGGGCGCGTATTCCGGCCCATACTCTTCCTCTAAGCGTCGGCGTATACGTTTGGCTAAAGCCGGGCTTTTGCCATTGGTTGACACTGCTATTTGTAGGTCACCGCGATTAACTACCGCCGGCATAAAAAAAGAGCATAACTCCGGTTTGTCAACAACGTTGATTAAGATATTATTTGTCTCAGCTTCTCTGAAAATCGCCTTATTCGCATTAGCGTCATCAGTAGCAGCGACGGCCAAAAAATAACCGTTTAAATCACCGGGTTTATAATGGCGTTCAACATATCCGATTTTTTCAGACTGGACCAAGAGTCTTAAACCCTTAGTAAGGTCGGGGCTGATGACGGTAATAGTCGGAGCTGCTGTCAATAGGGTATTGATCTTGCGTTCAGCTACCGATCCGCCTCCTATTACCAGGCAATGTTTGTCGTTTAAATTCAGTGTTATCGGAAATCCTTTAAAGCTCATTTATGCTCTACCTTTATCCTCTTCTATTCCCAATCTCCCCGCCTCCTCTTTAGCAAAGAGGGATGAGGGGGATTTTGTAAATTGTTGCCCGTGTGTTTTTTCATGCTTCCGCCATACCCCGTCACCCATACTCCCGTAATAATAATGTAGCCGCAAAGCTTGCTTTGCTTAATTATTAATAGAGCCGGCCCTGATGCTGCAATTATTCAGTTTTCCCGGTCCAGGTTTTCTTTTAATGGAGCGGCATTATTAGATAGCCTCATTTTTTATCGATCCCTATCTTTCTCCAGCGCCCAAACCCGTACGCCGTTTATTAATTGTCAAGATTGAAGATCTGACCCCTTTTTTTGAGTTATACCTGGTAACGCGTTTGCCAATTGTCAAGATTGAAGATCTGACCCCATTATGCGAACCGGCTTAAATATGGTCCGATAAAAGCTATTAGTAATATTATGGCAAAGCCGATTAACGCTAAATAAGCGATTTTACTGCCGCGCCATTGCCAGGAATATCTGGCGGTTACATAGAAAGAATAAATTATCCAAGCTATAAGAGAGGTAATAACTACTGGGTCAAGATACCAATAAGTATATTTTTTCATTGCTTGAATTATGCCGGTAATGATGGTCATAGTCATAAAAACCAGCCCGAAAGCGACAGCCTTGTTCGATAGTTCATCCAACACTTCCAATGAGGGCAGGCGGCGAAAAAATAGATTAACCTTATGTTTTTTAAGCTGGCGTTTTTGCACCATATATAAGACAGCCAAGCCCGCGGCCAGACTGAAGCCGGCATAAGCGAGTGAGACAACCGTAACGTGCATTACTATCAGAGAATTTTTAACTATATTACTTAAGCGCGCCGGAGACTCATATTTATACCAGGCAATTCCTAAAAAGGTTAAGACTAAGGGCATAGCCCAGGCGCCAAGGACTTTGATCTTGGTTGAACGTTCAGTTATCAGGTAGACGGCTACAATGGCGAAAGCAAACATGAAGTAAGATTCAAAAGCGCCCTGCAAAGGAATGCGTCCCGTCGATTGCCAGCGGGCAATGAGCGATATAGTTTGGAAAAGAAGACCGGCGGCGGTAGCCAAGGTAGCCAATGTTCCCATAGCTGCTTTTTTACTGACAAAATGGTAACCGTAAAGGACAAAGGCTCCCGAATACATCAGAAACGCCAGCCAAAAGAATATAATAACTATTTTTTCATTCATATATGCCCAAACCATACTTCAAATCGAGATAAACTTTTTTTACTTAATTTATGCCTCTAAAATATAACATAATTACGTTTATCTTTCATTAGATCGTAAGAGCGTCGTGTAGGGAAAGAGTG
>CAJVYJ010000003.1 GCA_913009475.1 uncultured Actinomycetes bacterium
TCAATAGTGTAATTGTCAGTCTTAGCTCGCAGACATTTATGTGTTTTTTTATCATTTTTTTTTTTTTTAATGATACGGCGACCACCGAGATCTACACTCTTTCCCTACACGACGCTCTTCCGATCTTGCAAAGCGCCGACGGTGAAATTATTCCCGCCCAAGTCATGGATGAAAGCAATCAAACAGTGACATTTGATCTAAATCATCCATTGGCGGGTAAGGTGATAAACTTTGAAATAGAGGTCATAGATATCGATAAAGCCGCATAATTTAGCAGCTGAGCTAATAGCATCTGAGCGACTCCGAACAGACTTTTTGATATTGAAAAAACGTTTTTTTGTTTATATTTAGCCTATTTGCTACAATTAAAACAACTAATCGTACCTGGTTTGGAGGATGCATGGAAAAATATTTTTGTAATGCAATTCAGTTATCGGTTGAGTTCGAGCATAGAAGCGAAGATTTTTATCGTTCGGCCATAGCACAAGTTAAAGATGAGTTCGGTAAGAAGGCGCTGCAGTTTTTAGCTGATGATGAAATCAAGCATGTCGAGAAAATCAAAGCATTTAACACGGCTTTGCTTAGTCGAGACAATTTTGACCTGGAAGCTCAATGCTGTAGCGATTTACCGGAACGTTTAAGCGATTTTCTTGATGAAGTCGCCGCCAATAAATCCAAGGATATCAACGAGGAATCATCCGATATTGATGTCTATGACGCGGCTTTGTCGATGGAAAAGACCGGGCATGAAGCTTATCTTAAAGCTTTTGAGGACGAGAAAGACCCCCGAGTAAAAAAATTCTTTAAATTTCTGGCTGACCAAGAGACGCTTCATTACAAATTATTGGAGGAGTCCAAGAGATACTTGGAAGACTCCAGTTATTATTTCGAGGATTACGGCGGTTGGATATTCAGCACCTAGGAACGTAAAAGGGGCCAGGTCTTCAATCTTGATATTAGCGACTTCTTATCACGCTAATATCAAGATTGAAGACCTGGCCCCTTTACAAAACGCTTAAATTCCCGCAGCGACCGGGAGACGCAATCCTCCATCGCCAAGCCGAGCCAATAATTGCCGGTTATAAACAGGGGTTGATCGCTGATGAGCTCATCAATTTTATCAGTTATCTTATCATGACCGACTTTTAGGGCCGGCAGATAGTTGGTTTTAGCAACCGAATGAGTTATTTTTTCTTGATTTATGTGTAAAATCTCGCTGATACGTTTAAGTTTCGCTGCCTTGTCGAGTAAGTCGGGTTTAAAGTGAAAAGTAAAGCCGCGCCATCTCTCATCAGGGACAACATCACGAGTCACAATAGAATAAAAGTTATCCTTTACAGGGACGATGATAGCCGCCGGCGCCAAGGCCACATCCTCCTTTTTTGCCGCTACCGCCAAGGTCTCCACTTTGCTGGAACCAATCTCTTTTAAAACAGCGGCGACTTCCGGAAATGAGGCGTTGAGCAATAAGGCTGCTGCCGGAACCGGGGCCGCCATCACTAAATTGCGAGCCTGATAAGTGCCATTCGTAGTCTCAATGGAAAATAGATTACCTTGAAACTCTATATTTTTTACTTCCCTACCACCGGCAAATTCGATATTGGCGTTGTCAATAGCGTTAACAATGGTCTGCAGGCCGTTCTTAAAAGTAAATTTCTTTAAAATATCCTTACGCCGCGAGCGCTTTTTAAATAGTAACTCGGCTGGAAAATCATCCGCGTCTTGAGAGACGACACCACTAAAAAGTTGTCTGAACAGCGCGTCATAATTGCCGTTGCCGACAATTTTTCCGTAATATGATTTAATGGAGGCTCCTTTTTTACTTAGGGTAAATATGCGCGGGGCCTTGGTAAACAACTCTAAAAAATTCAACTTGGTAGTGATTGGTTTTGCTTCATCGCCGACCAATAACTTAAAAGGGACTTTTTTACGTTTCATTATCCGCTCCATCAAACCGTAGGCCTCGATAATACCGATTAAATTACCGTAAGAGTTGTAACAAGTATGCGGCCCCAGTTCCAGCCAGAAACCGTCGGCGTCTTCCTTAAAAAAATGTGAATGTACAGCGCCGCCCCGCCTATCACTCTTCTCTAAAACTAAAGTCTTATAACCGGCGGCAGCGGTATAGTGCGCCATGCTCAAACCGCTGATACCTCCACCGACTACAATCACGTCATATTCAGACATTTTTTACAATCGCTCCTCTACTAATCCGGCCAGCGCCTTTATAAAAGGTTCTCGGCTATTTAACGAAGGGCGGCGCCTAAATTCAACAGCACCATGGTCCTAGGCTAATTTTTTATACAGTATGTCAATCTCATAAAGAGTTTCGATATGATCAGAGACAAAACTTATCGGCACTACTAAAATATGGTCTTTCCCCGCTGCCAATAGCTTAATGATAGTAGCATCTGTCTGCGGTTCCATCCACTTTACCGGTCCGCTACGGCTCTGAAAAGCTATTTGCCAATTATAATCCCCGACTCTCTCCATCACCCCGTCTATAGTAGCTTGTAAATGCCCGGGATACGGATCGCCTTTATCGACGAATTCTTGAGGCAAGGCATGAGCGCTAAATAATATTTGTACTTGCCGCTTATCGCTTACCGAGAAGCGCGCCAGCTCCTCAGTGACGGTCTCCGCTAAAACGTCTAAGTAAAGCGGTTCATCATACCATTTATCTATGACCTCGACAGCAACATCAGCTTTTAATTTCTTAAGGGTCAGATTAAATTCGTTAACGCAGGAACCGGTTGTCGCCCGCGAATAGTGGGGAAATAAGCTAAGCGCTACTATTTTGCTAAAACCGTCGGCGATAATACGCTCAACCGTCTCCTCGATGAGAGGGTGCCAATAGCGCATGCCCACGTAAGCTTTAATTTCTATGTCCCGTTTTCCCACTCTTTTATTTAGCAAAACTTCCAGGGCATGCGCTTGCTTATTGGTAATTTCAGTTATAGGCGAGCCGCCGCCGATAGCTTGGTAACGAGCCGCTACCTTTTTTGAACGACTGCCGGATATTACTCGCGCCAACAGCGGTTGGAGCGGTAGTCTTATTATCTCCCGATCGGAAAATAGATTAAGCAAAAAGGGTTTAATGGCGGCGATGGAATCAGGCCCGCCTAGATTTAATAGCAGCAACGCGACTTTCTCAGCCATACTCTCCCCGTATGAACAGTTTATTTTCTAACCCGACTTATTTTACCTTTATTAACAATGATTGGCTAGAAGCATGACCGAAAACCCTGAATCGTCCAATATTAGCTATTTCGCCCCTCCTTGCGTGGCTTTGACCCGTTCCTCTTGCGACATTTCCGCTAACCGCATCACATCCGCCACGTCAATTCCTAAGCCTTTAGCGACGCGACTTCCGTAGTCAGAGTCAGCTTTATAAAAAATAGCTGTTTGGCGTAGTTGAATACGTTTCTTAGCATTATCTAAGTGAGGGATGATATTATCGATTAGATGATCGCGGTCTTCATCAGTCATAGCGCGACGATAAAGTTCCCCGGCTTGAAAAAAATCCTCGTCATCGAGGGTGTAAGAATGACGCGCCGCGGTTCCGCAGAGATCAAATGCCGGTTCAGCAACGTTTGGCCGCGGTTCCGGACCGCCAAAGCTGTTGGGATAATAATTTGGGCTGCCGCCGCCGTTGTCGCCCAAGCACATTAATCCGTCACGTTGATAGTCATTAACCTCAGCGGCTTTGGGTCTATTGATTGGCAGCATATGATAATTGGGGCCCAAACGATGAACATGGCTGTCATGATAGGCGAATAGTCGCCCTTGAAGCATCTTATCAGGTGACGCCGCAATCCCCGGAACGAAATTAGCGGGAGAAAAAGCAGCTTGTTCCACTTCGGCAAAGTAGTTTTTAGGATTACGATTGAGCACCAATCGTCCTATTGTAATTGGTGGAAAGTCAGCGTGGAACCAAACTTTGGTTATATCGAAAGGGTCAAAGCGGTATTTATCCGCTTGCTCAGGTGTCATTATCTGGACCTCCAGCCGCCAGGAAGGATAGTCGCCTTGTTCGATAGCCCGATATAGGTCCCGCGTCGCGTGGTCTGGGTCCTCACCTGCCAACTTAGCGGCTTCATCCCCGGTCAGGTTCTGAATGCCCTGTTCAGTTTTGAAATGATACTGCACCCAATAATAGTCACCCTTATCGTTGTACCACTTGAAAGCATGGCTACTGTAACCGTTCATGTGGCGGACTGTCTTTGGCGTACCGCGATCGGAAAATAGAATAGTCACTTGATGAATCGACTCCGGCGTCAGTGAAAGAAAATCCCAAAACATGTCCGCGTCTTTCAAGTTAGTCTCCGGGTGGCGTTTTTGAGTATGGATAAAGTCAGGAAATTTCAGAGGGTCCCGTATAAAAAAGACGGGAGTATTGTTCCCGGCCATGTCGTAATTACCTTCCTCGGTATAGAACTTCAGCGCGAATCCGCGGGGATCACGCGCGGCGTCGGCTGAACCCTTTTCGCCGCCCACAGTGGAAAAACGAGCAAATACATCTGTGCGTTTCCCGATCTCCGAAAGAAATTTGGCTTTTGTGTACTTGGTAACATCAGCGGTGACCTCAAAATATCCGTGCGCCCCCGCTCCCTTGGCATGCACCACACGCTCAGGTATGCGTTCACGATTAAAATGACCGAGTTTTTCCAATAGGTGGGTATCCTCTAGTAAAATCGGGCCTGAGCTTCCCGCTGTCTTGCTGTTGTTATCGTCGTCAACAATCGCGCCAAAACCAGTAGTGTAGGCTTTTTTATTTTTTGACATACTAAAACTCCTTTTTTTGCTTTCTTACTATCCTTTACTTACCAATAAATGGATATGCTAAACCTAGAAGCGTGGCCGAAAACCCAATCTTTAAGCTCGCTACGCTCATGAAAAAGGGGTCAAATCTTCAATCTTGACAATTCGCAAGCTCGTTACCAGGCCATTCCGCAAAAAAGGGGTCGGATCTTCAATCTTGACATTAGGGGATGTTGTTGCTTTCGTTGCATTACTAATTATTTTCATCGATATCTACCGATGGATGAAAAAGAAGCGCCAGATGAACTGGCGCGCTACACATCTTACGCTACTGAAGAAACGTTTATTTATTCTACGAGAAATGTGTCTCGCAGGCTTTAGCGAACATGGTCTCGCCGGGAGCGCCGCAAAAAAACCAATTGACCGCGTCCTTATTTTTTTGACCGGGCAACGGTACTTTTCGGCCGGAACCCTAGAACCGGATGCCATTTTCATATACTTTTACAAGCTTGTCAGCATAAATCATTTTTTTTATTTTTCTCTGATACTAACAGGGTCTTGGTCTTCTTATAGAATTAATTATAATGCATAATTATGCAGCTTGATATCTCATTATTTCGGGTTGATGCGGGCGGTACACTTCTCTACCGGCTGGAATATCCGGCTAGGTATTCTTAGTTTTTATGTTTTTTTCATAGTCTCTTTATTTAAAAGGTTTTACCGAAAATTGAAATTCACCCTTCTAAAACATGTTGCTGTCGGCAGCCAGGTTAAGTGTTTTGTTATATATCATTTCATTTTTATTGGGAACCTTTCCGGATGATTAATAATCTCCGTGGTAAGATCAACATCCAAATCCGGCCAATAGAAGTGTCCGGCTTGTGTTTCTTTAATGTTAATAATTCTTCCTACTGGAGCATCTTTGAACCAGGGGAAATCTTCATAAAACATGAATAACTCTCTACCCTCGGCCGGCAACCATACTCCATTCGCGGAGATATGGGTAATTTCAGCTTTTTCGGTGTTCTTCCCAAGCGTTTTTGATTTCATCGTAATGTTCCTCAATAATATTTTTAATTTCTTTCAATTGAGCCCGTGATAAATGATAGTTTTTTGCCAACTGAATATCCGGTTCCAACCAAAACTTAGCTTCTCCATCAGCGCAAGCTATATGAATATGCTTTCTTTTCTATTCTCTTCTCTTGAAAAGAAAAACAGCCTATAACCTTTTACTCTTAAAATAGTCGGACTCAATTATTTTATATTCCCTTTTTTAGTTTTTTATTATAGCATGACGTCTAAAATCAGCGGAGACTATGCATGACCTGCTTCTTGTCGTGAGTAGAAATTCCATGATACCACTTATTACGCCTTGTTATCATATTGAACCGGCAAAAATAGAGTAAAGGTAATATGTGGCTGATAATTGCCTATCGCCCCCGCTTAATAACAGCATTTTTTATACTTTTTCTCGCTCCCGCATGGACAGGGTTCGTTGCGCCCGATTTTTTTCGATAGCTCCGCATCATATAGAATTAACACCGTTTTTAAGTCTGAAATGTCCTCAGGTTTATCCGGATCAAGTGTAATCAGATGATACCATCCAAACTCTAAGCAGATATCGGATACGTACTCCCGACGTTCCAGTGTTTGCACATGAACTAAAATTGGCCTTTCCAGTGACCCAATCCTTGCCATTAACTCACCTTCTCATGCTCTGACCGATTAGTTTTGTTCTTTTTTAGCATAACTTCTTTTTGGCCGGTAATAATGCCAACTATCAACTGAATTCTATTGTTATCTGACTATAAATCTTTTGGCTGTAATCCAGTATGTTTCGCAATTCGCGATAGCATCCTAGATCCGATTTCTTCTTTGTCGTGGAACGCGAAGATGTAATTAGGGTGGCCTGGTTTTGATAGAATTTTATGAGATGTTCCTGATTGACGCTTAACCACCCAGCCTATTCGAAGCAAAGCGGCAAGCACTTTCCTTGCCCGTGTGCTTGGCCACTTACTCACGCGGCGGCAAAAGAAATGTTTTTTATATCCAAACTTTCTTCGCCGTGCTCCAGACGATCAGCAATAACACGCAAAGCAAGCACTTGCACCTTTGCCTTTGCCTCGTTTTGTGTTTGTCCGTAAGCCATCACACCGGGAAGGGCCGCGATTTCGGCTAACCAGCGCCCATCAATTTCTTGTTCGATTTCCAGTATTAATTTCATTTCCCTCACCAGCTTACATACTTGTTTATGATATTATCATATTTTCAACGATTTTGTTTTCCATGTAAAACTTTATTCATTTTGATCTTCATATTTATCCAGGTACGACTGCAGCTTATCAAACAACCGGTCAAGTTCTTTCTCAAGTCTCGCGTTCTTCGTGTGATTGGCTTCAGCGGCCACATAACCCTGAACATCTTCAATTTCATCCAGCGAAAGATCGATGGTAATGCCTTTGCCGTCCATAACTGCGAGTTGGGCGAAGTTCGGGTCATAAAACGTTTCGCCGCGAATTAGTTCCCGGTCGCGAATAGTCAATTTGACCGGCACTTTGGTTCCACTAAGTATTATTTTGCTTTTCATATTTTTCTTTTTTACGGATAATATTTTAATTCAGCAGTGCTTACAGCATTTATAATACTCTTGGCCAATTGCAAGTATCAACTGAAAAAATTTGTTAGGCGCTCTTGGTTTTTATGCTTTTTTCGTAGAGAAACTCAGGATCAATGTCAAGCTGGTTCGCCCATTCTATGCTGTCAAATTTGACCCTGACAGAGTTAAACATTGATATGTCCTTTAATTCCGCGAACTTGCCAATATTTAGATAGGGAGAAACATCAAAAACCCCTTCCTCGCGGTTCTTAAATCTAATACGCAATTTGTATCCATCCAGCGCTTCAACACTCTCGACCTGTATATACATTCTAAACTCCTTTATTTCAAAGGTTCAACCGGAAAAGGAAGTTCGCCCTTCGAGACCAACTCCCAATCCGCTAACAATTCATCTTTATGGATTTCAGCCCACGCTAAAACCAATTTCACCTGCCTTGGCGATAGTTTGCCTTCCAATATCTCACATGAATTGATATCTATTATCGCTACGTCGCCTTGATAATAGGCATGAATATGCGGAGGATTGTGTTCCCCGGGGGAGCAGTACATTCTGATAATAATTCCGTAAAACATTGATATTGTCGGCATCAGGTTGCTCCTTTTACCGGTATCGCTTGTTTTCTTTATTTTAGCATAACATTTTAATCAGCATATTTGACGAAGGTCGCTTCTTGCTATTATCGATAGACAAACGTGTTCATTAAGCATACTTTTCCATATATAAAATATCAATGGCGCCACAACCAAATTTTGCGGTCTTAAAAACTTTATAACCATACTTCTGATATAGATGAATATTATTATAACTTTTTGCCGCGGTAAACAATGTAAATCGCTCGCATCCATAGTATTTTTCAATCTCTTCAAGAAGAGCCGCGCCGATGCCTTGATTTTGCATTTCCGGGTGAACGGCTAACCGGCTGATAAGACAGACGCCGTTTTCCTCACCAGCTCTGACCGTACCGATAATCTTGCCATTGAGGAGAGCTTTAAAAATTATATGACTCCTAAAATGCGTCTTTATCTCTTCCAGCGTCTCCATCAGCGGCGGAATCCCATAATCATCATAAAGCAGCGCGGCTTCGCTCTGAAAAGCGAGTTTCTGAAGCGCTAATATTTCTTCAGCATCTTCTATTTTTGCCTTAGTTATCCTCATTTTTTTATCCGGCGCTTAGTTCAGCGGTGCTGAACCGTGCCCGCTTTTTTTGTATAGGCAATCGTCCGCCGAAATAGCTTGCCGGGCGCTAATTTCAAACTTTTTCATAATATCGGCGTTCCTTAATGAAACACGATTTGCCAACAACCTTACGCTTTCATCCAAATAGAACTCCGAGGCTCTGCAAAATGAAAAAGCTTAGTGGACCGTGGATTCCCAGTCAAGCTGAGAATGACAAACGTATGGAGCGTGAGAATGTTAGCCTTTGTCCCTTTTTCCAGCTTTTTTGTAAACACCGTTCTTATCGCGCCTGCCAACAGCGATAACCAAAACACATATTTCTTTGTCCAAGACTTCATAAACAAGACGATAGTCGGTTGCTCGAAGTTTTATTTTATAATGATTTGTAAAGCCATGAAGCCGGCTTGCCGGTATTCGTGGGTCAATAAGACGTTCCAATAATTTCTTCTTGAATTGAACTTGAATGGGTACGTCCAACTTCCCCATTCTTTTAGCGCGATAGGAATAAATTTTAAAGTATATTTAAAGCTCATCGATGTCGACTTCTAAAGCTTCTATTTTTTCACTCTCTCTGGACCGCACGATTAAGCCAAGCTGATAATCTTCCAGTCTTTTAATTAATTCCTCGTATGCTTCAGCCGGAACAAGATACGCGGTTGGAGTGTTGTGATTCAATATCGCGATCGGCTCACCTTCTGATTTTTCAATTAAAGCACTGGGATTTCTTTTTAACTCTGAAATACTGGCCGAACGATTAGCCAAAACAGTTTTCATTTTCATTCACCTCAGTTTAAATAGTACTTTATTATGGTTTTATATTAGCACTATTTTTAAACCTAATACAAGTAAATGTTCGTATTTTTCGGGCTAATGCTTTAAATCAGCGGCGGCTATCAGCCGTCCGCTGGAACGATTTGTTATCCATTGGTCTTCAATTTGAACTAAATTGATCATTTATTCTTAGCAATTGAGCCGTATATTCTGATCGAGATTCGCCATTGGGGACTTTTTCATTGTTTTGACACCAGTCATTGAATTTGTCGACATCAAAATCAATCTTGACTGTCTCATAACCTTCTTTTATCAGTTCCTCCATGCGCTTAACGGCACCCGTTAACCATTTTTGATATGTATCTTCTATTGTTTCAGAATCGGCTGCGGTGGTTTTTAGCAACTCCCATTGATCCTCGCGAAACCAAGCGACGCCTAATTTTATTTGTTTTTGATCCATTTTTCTTCTTTTTATGGATAATGTTTGAAATCAACAGCGGCTCTAGTTGTCCGCTGGATTGAATTGTTATTTCATTTCTTTAATAATATGCTTCGCAAGGTTTTCATCTATTTCATTATGCCTGGGAACAGGTTGCTTTTTACCTGTGGTAGGATTTTTATATAAGTCGTGGCGGCTTCCGTGTCTAACGATAATACAACCTGACGCATTTAACTTCTTAATCAAGTCTTTTCTTTTCATACAGCAAAGGTGAGTTCTTTGATCTTGTGGTTTTCGGGAACATCATCCATGGTCATAAGGACATATGCATCTTTCATGTTTTCTTCAAGTTCTTCCAAAGTCTCACCTTGCGTCATTATTTCAGGGCGATCAAGAAGTTTGCCAAGCCAGAATTTATCGGTTTTCCAGTAAACCATTTTTAATTTTGTTTCCATATTATCACCTCTACTTTCTATAAAATATTACCACAAAATGATTTGGTATATTAGATTTTATTATTTCATTTTTTTAGACATAACACCCGAGTTGAGCTGCTGCCCGTAGGGCTGCCTGCTCGAACGGATTGTTCCCGAGCGCGAATCAGCGCGCCAGGTGAACGCTTTTTCCGTGAGAGCTAAAACCCATTGTTATACCAGACACTTTATTTTCATCGGCTAGATCAATGAACTCAAGGTTGAATTTGAAGCCCTCATTGGTCAGCATAGTTTTACCGAACGCCTCCCAGGAGATATCAAACCCATCAATTGAGATTACTGGCTCGCCGCCAGCCATGGTGTTCTGAAACCCGATTGTTCCTCTGATCTTTTCTTTTTTGGGAAGCCAGGTGTTCGTTCTTTCGTTATATTCGATTTGTTCTGATGTCATTTGCCCTTGTCCTCTCAATCGTCTGCCGCTAGACTGTCGCTATGTGTGCGGCTCGCCGATTCAAGGTCGCCGAGCAGCCTGCCGTTGCCCATTTAGTTTTTCATGCTCTTATTTTTCGGGCTAACACTTTAAATCAGCGGTGTTTACAGCGTTTGAAAAAATGGTAGCTTTAAACAACCGTTGAAATATCTTATTAGGCGCTCTCTTTATAATGATCCGCATACCAATCTATAACTTTTCTTATCATCTTTTGATATGAGATATTTTTCTCCTTGGCTACTTCCTTAAAAAATTCAACACTGGATTTATTCAAAACGATTGTTACCTTTATTTTTTCTTTTTTTAAAACCAATTGCTCCGGTGACGAGTTTTATTTGCCGTTGGGCTTGATAGCCAATGTTAATAAATCTTTTGGTCGCAATCCAGTGCGTTTTACGGTATACGTGAGAGCATTTCAGAGCAATTGGTTAAATATTATTTGTTACGTATTATTTCAAGTATTTTTCTTGACGGTTCAGCACATTCATCTTTACTCAACGACAAATTAAACGCCTCATTCAAAATTGCTCTAACTATATTCAATGTATTGTTAAAGGTGTGACTCATACTAAAATGAAATATCATATCTATAGCTTCTGTCCTATATCCATCCAAATCGTCAATAGACACGGCCCGCTCTCCAAGAGGATTCCAATCAGAAAGAACTCGCATTATTTTTTCGATCTGCTCTTCATCCATTTCTTCTCCTTTTTATTGATATTTAAACCGTTAACTCGGTTATTTGGTGTGGCCGTTTTTGGCGTCCGCTAAAAACGCGTTGTTATGCCTGCGTTTATCATGTAAATACGCTCCTCGCCTCTCGGACAAACAATCATTGCCTGACTTCTTTCGACAATTCTCCTTTAGCCAATGGCGCGTATTTTCTTGCGGCTATATCATATAGACCGATTTTATTATTCTGCTCGATTATAATATGCTTGCCGACGGAGCGCCAATATACCCTGCCAAGACCAAGATTTGCCCCGAGACCCTTTACGCTCTCCAGGGTCTTACGTTTTCCACCCTGCTTCAGAATCAGCTCATCATAAGTTAAGCCATGATTAACAATCCTATAATCAAAGCAACTGTTATTAATATTAATTTTAAATATTTCAAACGGTAATTCCTATTTTCGGCATGAATTCAAAAATCAGCAACAGCACGCTTTATTGCCTGTTAAAATATCTTGTTAAGCAATTCTTTATCTATCTTCCGGCTCAATCAACCGGCAGACTTCGCCCCCGCATTTATTACAAGTACCACGTAGAATCAGATTGCGTTGCTCCATTTCGGCAGAGTCCAGAAGTATAGAAGTTATATCCGAACACTCGGTACACCAAACATTCTCCAAAAGTTTCATCTGTGCATATCGCGGTATCTTATCCCATCTTGCTTTTGCCTCACGACTGAAGGGGCCCTTTGGTTGCAAAGGAATCACATTATTATCATTCATCTTCCCTCTGTGTCAACATAGCTGAAACACCTCTTGCTTAAATTAGCGTAGACGGCAAAGAGGTTTTAACCTTCATCTACGATTGATTATAATATATAACTAGGCTGCTTGATATATCAATATTTCGGGTTAACTTTATTCATCTTGCTCTTCATATTTATCTAGATACGACTGAAGCTTATTAAGCAACCGGTCAAGTTCTTTCTCAAGTTTAGCGTCCTTCGTGTGATTGGCCTCGGCGGCCACATAACCCTGAACGTCTTCAATTTCATCCAGAGAAAGATCGATTGCAATGCCTTTGCCGTCCATTACCGCAAGTTGAGCGAAGTTCGGGTCATAAAACGTTTCGTCGCGAATTAGCTCCAGTTCGCGAAGAGTCAGCTTAACCGTAACCTTGGTCCCGCGAAGTATTTTTTTGCTTCTCGTTTTTTTACTTTTCATATTTTTGTTTTTTTACAAATACTAGACATCTATCAATTTTAATCTTGATGAAATTAAACATTGATGTGTCCTCTTATTGTTCCGCAAACTTGTCAATGTATACATTCTAAGCTCTTTTATTTCAAAGGTTAGACCTATTATTCACGATGCCCAATCCAGCTTCAGCTTTTTGTGATGCAGCGCACAATCTCTCAAATAGAGATTAATCAAGTTTTGATAAGGCATCCCCAGCTCGTCTGCAAGCGCCTTAAAATAGGTGATCGTCGTCTTGTCCAGACGAATAGTAATACGTTGTTTAAGAGACTTCACGTAAGGATTCCGTTCGCCCTCCATCTTGTCAAAGTCGTAATTCTTTTTCATCTTCTCATCTCCATTTCCAGTAAGTTACTTCTTCCTTCCGATTTGCTTTCCGAGCAGAAATAATCCGTATAATAGCGTCGCCCGCCCGAAAACAATGGCACACAACCAGAACTCTCAACTGAAAGCTGATACCGAGCATCAAGAAACGATCCTCGTCAGCTGAGTGCTCCGGATCAAAGAATCGGATAGCGCGCTCATCAAGAAAAACGGTCTGCGCTTCTTCAAATGAAACGCCGTGCTTACGCTTATTCTCTTTACACTTCGTTTCATTCCACTCAAATCGAATATCAGTCATATGTACAATGTACACAAAAACAGTTAAAAAATCAAGTTGGTTTTTAGGATGAATCAATATCAGATGGCGAAAAATGGTACATTTTTAAACCGGCGATTTTGGTATATTTTTATCTTGACATCAATAGCGTAAAATCAAATTGCGTTGTTCCAGGATATTGCCTAATTTTACCTGTGCCATCTGGTAGTGTCTTGACATTAAAGTGCTTTTCTTTTGGAAGCACAAGCAGACCTAAGCAACAATTAATTAGTAAAGTTACCCGATGCTCCCCTTTATAATCGTTAATCAATTTCTTAGTTCTTTTCATAAAATCTATCTCAATATATTTGTATTCCAATATTTTTTACCTCACTTTATTAATAAAGTTATAACGTTTTGGCTCAGCGGCCTCTTAGACAGGGCCAGCTTTTGACTTCAGGTAAGCATCCGCTGGAACGCCTTGCTAGGCGCTCTCTTTATAATGATCCGCATACCAATCTATAACTTTTCTTATCATCTTTTGATATGAGATATTTTTCTCCTTGGCTACTTCCTTAAAAAATTCAACACTGGATTTATTCAAAACGATTGTTACCTTTATTTTTTCTTTTTTTAAAACCAATTGGTCAGGCGCAGGGAGAAAATCTTCAACTACCTTAATATCACCAATTGGTTCGTCGCTATATTTTGTTTTGCGTTTCATAAATTTTCCTTATTCTTTTTTTCATCCCATTCAAAGCGGACTTTTTTCATAACCATAGTTTATCATATAAGATACACTATATAGTCTTGTATGGCAATATTATTATATGGCTTATATTATGGTTTTTTGAGGAATTTATAACAGATTTTGTTTATCAATAAAATGCGCAGGACAGAGAAGGTTCATTTATTCTCGGAGAAAAACGTCTCGGAGGTAAGGGCGAGTATGGTATCGCTGGGAGCTGGGAGACCTAGAAAATAAATCATTACGACCAATGCACCTTGATACATGGATTCCCGCTCGGGGTCATCAGTGACAAACGTATTCTCTCAGGCAAAGCCAGCTTTGCGGCTACACATTTTCGCGCTTTAACGGGCGAGGGCAAGCCTCGCCCCTACATCATTCTCTTACCTTTGCCCCAACTCGTGCACGGCGTCGATAAAAGCAATAGCGTTTTCCACCGGGGTCTGCGGCAGAATGCCGTGGCCTAAGTTAAAAACATGGCCGGGGCGGCCGCCGACTTGGTCGATTATCTCTTTAACACGCGCCTTGATTTGAACAGGCGGTAAAAATAAACAGGTCGGGTCCAGATTGCCTTGGACGGCAACGTCCGGCGCCAGGACATCCCAGGCGTCTTTCATCTCAATACGCCAATCGACACCGATAACATCGCTGCCCACGTCTTTAGCCCGGCCTAGTACGGCCGGATTGCCTTGGGCGAAATAGATGACCGGTATATCATCACGTTTTAACCCTTCAATCACTTGGCGGCTGTAACGGACGGCGAACTCACTGAAATCGACGGGAGCCAATGAACCGGCCCAACTGTCGAAGAGTTGAATGGCCTCTACACCCGCTTCGATTTGCGCGTTTAGATACGCGGTCGTAGCTTTAGCGACTTTATCAAGTAGAGCATGCATGACTTTAGGCTCTTGGAACATGAGCGCTTTGATTTTAGCGAATTGTTTGGAAGTCCGGCCCTCTATCATATAGCTGGCCACCGTATAAGGCGCTCCGGCAAAGCCGATGAGCGGCACCCGCCCGTTTAACTCCCGCTTAATCATCCGCACTGCGTCCATAACAAAAGGAACGGCATCGTTAGGGTCGGGAATACCTAATTTATCCACGCTGCTTTGATCGGTAATAGTATGGTCAAGCACGGGCCCGCGCTTTTCGTAAAATTTCAGCGGCAAACCCATGGCTTCCACTAAAATTAAGATATCGGAAAAGAGTATGGCTGCGTCAACACCCAATATATCAACCGGCAACAAAGTTACCTCGGTCGCCAATTCCGGTGTCTTGCACATCGTTAAAAAGTCCGCTTCTTCCCTGATTTTGCGGTACTCAGGCAAAAAACGCCCGGCCTGGCGCATTATCCAAACGGGAGTAGTGTCCACCGGTTGACGCCGGCAGGCGCGCAAAAATCGATAACCCAACTCAGTCATATTCACTTCTTTCCGTTAAGATTTTATTTAAGACTTATCCAACGCTTTTCATTTGGCGGCAGACAAGCTACCGCGCTACACGCTCCCTTTAATACTCTTTTTCATCTTGAAAGGAACATAGTTGCAAAATGGCTCTTCAGCCAGATAATCGCCATAAACGGCATCAGCGCGGGCCCGGCAACCGCCGCAAACGTTAATATATTCACACGCGCCGCACCTGCCTTTGTATTTACTGAAATCTCTAAGTTCCGCGAATAGCGGCGAATTTTCCCAAATCTCCTTAAAAGATTTTTCCTTGACGTTACCGGCTGACTTGGGAAAGTAGCTGCAGGGCTGCACATCGCCGTGCTGCGTAATTAAAGCAATAACCTGGGCCGCTATACAACCCTTGGAGCCGCCGGTGGAGAAGGTAAGATTGCGCCGCTCATAGTCAAGGCCCTCAGCCTTCTGACGCTGCAAAGTGATGCGGTAGTAGTGTGGGGCGCAAGTCGGACGCATCAACATCGCCTCTTCCTCTATTTCCTGATGAAAATGCCAATCCAGAATCTCTTCGTAATCCTCAGCTGAGATCAGCTCGGACATGATCTCCTCACCGCGGCCGGTAGGCACGATCATAAACATATACCAGGCGGTAGCGCCCAACTTTTTAGCCAGCCGATAAACATTGGGGATATCCTCTTGGTTGCGCTTGGTAAAAGAGGAATTAATTAAAAAAGGAATATTATGTTTTTTCAGAAACTCCATACCGCGCAGAGTGCCGGCAAAAGCTCCTTGTTGATGGCGAAAATCATCGTGAATTTCCGCGGTAGAGCCGTCCAGCGACAGTGAGACCATCTTTATTTCCGCCGCTTTCATCTGCTCACAGATCTTATCATTGATGAGAGTGCCGTTGGTGGCGATACACATTCTTAGTCCCAAATCAGTACCGTGGCGAGCCAGTTCAAAGAGGTCCTTACGGAGCAGCGGCTCACCGCCGGAGAGGACGATAACCGGCTTAGCGTAAGAGGCGATATCATCCAATAACGCCTTACCTTCCTCAGTATTAAAATCACCGGCGCCCGCCTCCATCGAGGCATCGCACCGACAATGGACGCAGTTCAGATTACATCTACCCGTAGTCTCCCAGGCTATCCATTTGGGAACAAATTCTTCTTTCATATTCATACTTTACTTTCAATTATTGGGGCAATATTAGCCGTATGTTTCTACATTTAGCTGCATATATTCTAACACATTAACGCCGGTGAATAAACCGTCTTAAGGGGAGATTTGTGACAGTGCGGGCATTTAAAAGGCACGGTTGGCCATGGATTCCCGATCGGAGCCGGGAATGACAGTGGGAGGATAGAGCGTAGAGGGGAGAGGGTAAATGTTAAATGCAAGTCCAGAGTCGAAAGTTAAAAGCAAGTAAGGTTGATCAGCAGTGACAGTGGAATAAGAGTGAGGCAGATGTGTAGGGGCGGAGCTCAACGCCACGCCCTACAAGATTTACCACCACTGCCCGACCCATCTTACGTTAATAAATTGTCAAGATTGAAGATCTGACCCCATTTTTACGAAACGCCCTGGTACCGAGCTTCCCAATTGTCAAGATTGAAGATCTGACCCCATTTATGAGAAAAAGCATCAGGCGCTCGTTAGAGCGCCTGATGCTTTAGTTAACTCCTTAAACTAACTTTAAAGAGTAGTTATGTGACTTTAGCCCTTTAGGGCAAGCCCGCCACGTGACAAGTGATACATAGCTTGTCCGGATAATCAACTAACAGGTTAGTAGCGCCTGTGTGTGGGAAATCCGGAAGTATGCTGGGATCACTGTTATTACCGTGACACTGCAGACAGAAGCTGGACGGATGGTTATGCGGTGGATCGTTACCGATGGGACTACCATTGGTATCCGTAGGACCTTGCAGACGATTAGTATGGCACTTAGAGCACCACTGCCAACCATCAACGGTAAAGCTCGTCCAAGAGCTGGAATCAACCGTATCAGTAGTATGGTTCGGACGCCTGGTTAGTAGCTTAAAGCCGGGCTGCGGTGTCATTGATGTCGTTGATGAACCAAAGACAATCGTATTACCGAACTGAGTACCGTGCGGACTGTGACAACTAGCGCAGTAAAGGCCGTTTAAGGCTGTACGACCGGAGGCCGGATAGTCGGCCGGATCGATAGTACCTCCGGTTTGCCAGTAACTCCATGATGGAATCTGCGTCAAGAGCTTACCGCCACTGCCGGGGATATAATCCGCGGTAGAAGTAGTAGTGCCGTCGGCATAAGTGTAGGGGCCGGAGCCATTGCCCGCTTGGCCCAAACGATGCCCTTCATGGGTGTACTTATTGGCAATATTGACCTTATAGACTGACTTTAAGGCCGCCGTGCCTGATTCCTGGCCCGGATAACCCGGGTTACGAGCGCCGGTGGGTGCGTTTAGATAAACACCGTGGCAGGTACCGCAAGTATCAACTACGGTTGATTGCCACATTAGAGCATAGTCACCTTGAGCTTCGTGGATATCATGGCACTGCAGACAAAAGTCCGTAGTCGCGCTATAGGTGGTGTGAGGATTTGGAGAAACAAGTAAGCTAGAAGAACTGCCGGCAAAAACTACCGAAGTGCTAATTAGCACTAAAGCAATACTTAAGCCTAAGATAATAAGTAGCTTTATCTTCTTCATTTACTCCACCCCCCCATCACGTTTTTTGTATAACTTATTACACACCCGAAGTGCGGGGTGTGTCAAGCGATGGTCGGCTAAGTACTTGGTACCGCGGTTCTGACCGGCACCCGCAATGGTAACATCATTTAAGTCGCCATCATCTTGACCGCTAGTACCATCGCCGGCACCGGAGCGATAAAAGACCCGAGAGTCCGAACCGCTGCCGTCACGGGCTTGGTAATCCTTGAAGTCAAAGAAGTCATAATTACGGTACACTCCCGGTTTAAGAGTGGTATTAGGCCCGTATGACTCTTTTTTTACCATCGGATCGACCACCGTATTGTAAAGAGTACGGCCCAGACAGGTCGCGGTGCAAGCGCTTTGACGGCGCTTATCCGCTATGCCCTTCTGGGTTACCGGGTTAAAGATATTGCAGCTGGGATAGCCCGCGTAATCATAACCAGGATTACTCGGATCTTCCTCAACGCCACCGAAAGACCAACTAGTATTGCCCTTTGCTATCTCACCAGTCGAACCATACAGGTAATCATCTTTCCACGCTTTAACCCGTTCCCAGCACCACTCACATTTGTGGACTTTGGGAATACCGTCGCCGCCGCCGAAAGGATCGTACTGCGGTTGTGACCATGGGCAAGCCCACTCACATCTGCGACAGGCAATACACGCTTCTTTGTCGAGACGAACCACGCCCGCTAGTCCACCGCTATATTCTCCGTTTGTATCTTTCCAGATGGCTTTCCTGTTGGCGGGACCACCAGCGGTTGAATGCTTGGTAGTATCCGGACAGGCCGCCATACAGGCCGGGTTGACACAGTGGTTGCAGGCAATGGAGATGAAGAACGTCCGAATCTTACCAGATTCGTCTACCGTTCGCTCAACTACGCGACGTCGCCGTCCTTGCCCGGCTTGGCGTTGATATTCAACTTTACAAGCTATTTCGCAAGCACGGCACGAGATACATTGATTTACATCAACTGTAAAACCTACTTGTTTTGACATTCTTTACACCTCCTAAACTTTCTCGACTGTAACCATGGTGTCCATATAGGCTACAGATGTTCCGACAGGGTCCTCGCCGCCGCGGTTGATCGCCCAATTAACATGGGTACCGTGGTTGAGGCCGACAGTTTTGGCAGCTGTTGGTTCAACAGTCCTAGATGCCGGGTTGTAACTAGTTGACGGGGCCGAAGGGGCCGCGTACAAGCGATACTGATCAAGCGCGCCGTACTTCACCGTAGAATATGACGGATCGGAAGCGTCAGCGCGGTTATGGATAGCCGGGGCGGTGCCCTTAACTACATCATAACCTTGACCGCCCATGCCGTCACCGCCAAATGACGAGAGGTCATGGCCCTGAGATTGCGATATGGCCATTACCCCGTTACTGATCTTCGGCGTTATCTTCGCTTCCAGGATGATATGACGAGTAATACTTGCATCGTAAAGAGCAATACCATCATCATGAGCGGAAGTAACTTTGACTTTATCACCGTTCTTAATAAGCGTGCCGTTAATGTCCTTAGCACCCGGCGCCATTACCGCCCAGTTAGAACCAATAATCTCTTCTAATCTCGGGCAGGATGCCGTGCGGGCGTGAGTATGGACATTCAAACGATAAGTAGTTAAGTTATACCTACCAATGGCCGGATCCGATACGTTAAAAGCGCCTTGCTTACGGATTGCGTCATATATCGGCGTGCCGTAGAAGGTATTGTCGTGCTTGCCTACCTCGTTCGCGGTCGGATCTGCAACTAAGTCCAAGCGCGCGTGATAGAACTCAACGGCATTGTAGTTAGCAACAGCCGAATCGTTTATGGCATATGCATAAGTACTTCCTGGTGGTGTTGTTGTAAAAGTATTCAATATAGTATCAACACCAGTTACTATAAGCGTGTCGGAATCGCCGTCTGTGTTGGTAACTACAACAGTGTCACCAACTTTTAAATTGCCAACAGCATTTACAGACCAACTAGTATTTGGAGCTGTATAATTAGCGGCAAGCTGGGTATCCATAGGCTGAGTATTTACACCATGACCGGTGTAGTCGTTGCGCCAGAAGTTAGGCCACTCAGTGGAAGCGCCTTCATAGATACCGTTGGTGCGATAGTACTCAAAACCAGTGCTATAGCCACTAACCGGCATAGCGGCAGCGCTGTTACATCTGGCTGCCTCGTAGTCCCGATCGGATACATCAGCAGTGCTTGAGCTCCAATCAAAGGAGTTAAAGCACTTGCCGCCCCAAGGCGCATAACCGGAATTGGCGGAAAGGGGGGGAGCGCCGGTGCCTTTAGTGGTAGAATCGCCATTGTCGTTCACGCTGTCGGCTTCAATGGCTCTAGCCAAACCGTAAAGGATGTTCCTAATCGGTTTGCAACCATAGAGATGCAGGTTCTTACCGCTAAGGTCTTGAATCGCCGGTTGGCGTATGGCCGTCATCTTAAGATGAGCGCCGTTCTCAT
The DNA here is from genome assembly GCA_913009475.1 of uncultured Actinomycetes bacterium. Lineage (GTDB taxonomy): Bacteria > Actinomycetota > Aquicultoria > CAJVYJ01 > CAJVYJ01 > CAJVYJ01. Next base: position 20,500 of record CAJVYJ010000003.1, read on the forward strand.
AGTCATTGAAGCCATAACGCTCCAAATAACTGGAGTCCGGCAAAATGGCGTCGGCAAACTTAGTGCCGTCACCCATATTCAAGTCGCAAGACCAGAGATGCTTTAAACGATAACCGTTAGTACCGACAGAGGTAAAGAGCTCACGCTCGATAGCCGGGTTGGGCAAGTCGTAAACAGCATTGCACTTATGCATAAATATAGCCTCAACGGTAAAGTTATCATCGTAACCATTGCCGCTGTTGGCATAGGGATTAGCCTTAGGAGTGGATAGTGTGGCACCCTCTATATACGGGTCCAGGCCTAAGGAAGCCCTGACACCTACCAAGGTGTTGGAATAGATATTATGCTTGCCGCAACGCCACTTGCTGCCGCCGTAGCCGTGGTAATCCCAGTTATCGATCTTCTGCGGAGTACCCAAGGCCGGATAAGGCGCTTGCTCTTGCAGCGGCCAGCTGCCGTCCGTATTATCGAAAGCACCTCCGGGAGGATCACCGAAACCGGCGGTATCACCACTAGTGTTGCCTGAGTTCCAAGTGAGTTGGATTAAGCCGCCGGGACGGTTAAAACCGCCGGAACGCTTTACTGACTCGCTCAGATCACCGGATATAGATGTAGAATCGACATAGCCGCAGGCGATAAACTGCAGGGCCCTTAAGAGGCCATAGTTATAAGCGCCGTTGGAGTGCTTGGCCGGACCGCGATAGCCGTCAATGATGGGGCTGTGCGGCGGGTCAGTAGCAATTGTGCCGCCTGGCGGTAAACTGTTGCCGGCGCCAAAGCCGCCGGATAACAGCCAAGCCAGATATTTGATGTCGGTCACACTGACACCACAAATAGCAGCTGCTGCTGCCGCGTCAAAAGGTGCGGTACCCGTAGCCGAACGGCCGTCGGAAAGATTGCCGCTAGTAATTCCGTAAGCACTACCGAAAGTAGCTGAATCCTTTAGATAAGTCTCAATGCTCTTACCGTTATGAGGCGGATTGGTACTGCCTTCATCAGCCGTAAACAGGCCGACATAGTGGCCCGCGATATTAGCCCGGGAATCAAGCCTGAGCTTAAGCGCGGTAGTTCCGCCAACGAAAGAGTTCATAATCTCGTAGATTATGCCGGCCGCTAAAGCACCGTCGGTACCGGGTTTGACATAGAACTGCTCATCGGCGTAAGCCAAGGTATTGGACTGGCGCACATCGATACCGATGATGCGGCCGCCGCGACGCCTAACATCCGCGACTCTTTGCGCAAGAGTGGCATGGGGAATAGTCGATTCCGCATAATTACCGCCGATGGCGATAAAACAATCGCAGTTATCATTATCCGTAAATGTCCACTTTCCACCACTACGAGAATCGGTAATCACTCCCTTATTGGTATTTAAGTTAGGGAGCGGAAACTTATCCTTGCAATACCACTCATTGGCGGTATGGCGGGATTCCTCACAGAGGTTGGTATGCTCGATGCGCATATTAGTGCCAAAGGCTTTTTGAAAACGGCCCCAAAGGCCGCCGCTCTCATTACGGCCGATGTAGAGCAGTAAACGATGGCGACGGTCGGTAGCGTGACCGGTACCAGTGCTGACATCCGGAATATCACTATAGTAGTCACCACTGTTGTCAGTGTAACCATAGCCTAATCCGCCGGCCGTTGGTATATCCGCGTTCGTATCGCCGCCCATCGATCTCATGATGCGGGCGATACCTTGCCAGTGCATCAACTTACCGCTGCCGTTGTCGATCATAATATCCTGATTTGAAGGGCTGCCCTTAGCGGCACAAGATTTATCACCTAGGTAGAGCTCGCCCCAAGTGACTTTGCGCCATTTACCGCTGCCGCGTTTGCCCACGCGAACCAGAGGATACTTGACTCGATCCGGATCATACATATGCTCCATGCCGTCATTACCTTTAGCGCAGATGCGCCCGCGGTTATGAGTGGAGTAAGGCAACTGGCCGACGTCCGCTTTACAATAGCGATCGTAAGTGTCGTCATTGGCATTGGTTACTACAGTACCGTTCGCCGCTAGATTGGTGTGGCTGGTGCCCAATGGTTTGGGCTGACCGCCGAGACCCTCGATCTTTCTAACGACTCTATCGGTGTCAACACCGATAGCGATACGACACCAACTATGGCAGACCAGACATACCGACGGTATATAGTCGGTAACCATGGCGGCGGTTACACCGGCTTCAGTGCCGGCCATAGCCGTGGCGGCGCTTTCATTTACTACCAGACCCGAAAGGGTAAGGGTCGCGCCGATGGCCGAAGACCATTTAAGGAACGAACGCCTGGTAATCTTTTTATCTATTACTTTTTTAAATATATTCTTACTCAATGTACTTCACCTCCTTAAGATGAATTTATAGTCCAACCGAACTTGTGGGGTTGGTCTCTTGCATTTGGTACCAAACACGATTGCTAATGTAAGGACTGGTTGAACCGGTTTGGCCGTGACATAAAGTACAGAACTGTGGCACGCTGGTATTGTCGATTACGCTGCGGTTGATCCAGGTAACGCCGTAACCGAGATTGGCTTTATCGTGAGCTGCAGCCACTGTGCCAGCGACACCGCCCGTCTTATGACACGAGAGACAATTCGAGCTGATGGTTACTGTGTTGAGCGCGTGAGTCGGGCTACTACTGGTAAAACCACCGTGACAGCGTCTACAGACTTCAGCTGAGACTTGCTTTCTGACTTTGCCGCTGTAGTCGGTAGTGTAAGTGGTGTCGGCGTAAGAGAGATCGCCTTCGTAACCGACTTTTACACCGCTGCCTACGGCTGTAAACTGACCGTGGCAGAGACCGCAACCATTATACTCGGCGGTACCGGTGCCAACATCTTTGTAGGCCAGAAACAGAGTCTTTTGATGGGTCGCGTGAGCGTTATAACCACCACCGGCAGCCGGTTCGTGACAGACTTGACACTTCGTTTCACTGACTTGACGAGCATTGGCATGACCGGTTGTATAAGGTGAAAGCTTGGTGTTGTTAAACTCAGCGTTGCTGTTAGCCGCGACGCTGATGCCGACCGCGACAATCAAGACAATAACTAGAGCCGCTAGAATTACTAGAACAAGACGTCTATTCATAGCATCATTCCCTCCTTCCTTGTGGGATAAGTGGTCATGAAGACCCACTTTGTCGAGACCGGAAAAATCCCGGTCTCTTATTATGAAAGCTTTACCTGTCGACCTCTTAAGGTGCGCCGCTCCTTTATCTGCTGGCCGTAACCGGCCGGGTTGGTGGCGTCTGATGCGTCCACTGCTTGTTTAGATATAAGGAACTAAAGATAGATCGCCAAGGATTTAGCTTTATAATCAGTATTTAGTTTTCAAAGTACATAAGTATGAGCCGAAAGCACCCCGGCTGAACTTGACTTAAAAAATCATGCGCCTAAAATACAGATTGTAATTTCTGTTACTTGAGAAGGATTTTTATTAGTAAGCGGTTAATATCCCCCCAATATTATTAAAAAACCCTTATCTATTTCATAAAAATAGGCAAAGGTTGCAAAACGAGACTTAAATTGTTTAATCCATCTGAATGCTTTACTGAAATAGATGAAATATTAAAGATATTTTCCATAACTTCCTCTATACGGTATGTATAATATCATTAGCGGCATTTCTATTAGGTTAACTACAACTAATAAACGGTTGTTATCAAGAGATTAACGGTCTTTTGATACAGCTATTACTTTATTGAGAGGTAAGCACTTTGTCAAGAAAGATTAGCAAGAAATCTTATAAACGGTTGATTATTTTATGCGAACGGTTATTTTTCAATGATAAACGGCTGTTTATTAAATTTACATAGCTTTTTTTGCATATAAAATAGCCATTTAAGATTGGATTTGACTTTGTTAAAAATATCACAATTTGCCAGTAAAATTTTAATATATAATTGAATTACTTTTTAATAATATTAGGAGGTTTGAGCTAATTGAAAATATCCAAAAAAATGACTATTATTACGCTGCCTTTTTTTATCGCCCTATTAATAGGCGGGGTTTATCTTTTTACACGACCCGTGAATCCCAAAAGTAATTCCACTCAAAAACAGGCGCCTAACTTTACTTATGCCCTCCTTAACGGCAAACAAGTCAAACTCAGTGATTATCTGGATAAAAGACCGGTTGTCTTGAATTTTTGGGCTTCCTGGTGCCCGCCCTGCCGCCAAGAAGCGCCAATATTAGCGAATACAGCTAAGAAATACCACGGTAAGGTGCAGTTCTTAGGCGTAGTAGTCAATGATACGCCTGAAAAAGCTAAGAGCTTTGAGAAGGAGTTCCATATCCCCTATCCGAGCGGTATCGATAAAAACGGCGCTATTTCCGCGGTTTATAGTGTTAGTGCCATCCCCAAAACTATTTTTATCAGTAAAGACGGGCGGATAATCGCTGAATGGGTGGGCGCCATCAATACCAAAACCTTGACCGGCAGCATCGAGAAATTATTGAAGACGAATTAAGACCTGACCTTTTTAGCCGCTCACACGCTTAACCTCAGGAGCTCTAATTCAGCTATCATAACTATAGGCAAGAAATCTCGGAACTCAGAATAACAAGCAATTCAACCCCAAGCGATTAAAAGGCATGATTGGCCGTGGATTACAAGTGAAATGCATGAAAACGATGTAGGGGCGAGGCATGCCTCGCCCGTGAGAGCGTCAGGCGTAAAAGCATTAAATGTGTAGTCGCAAACTGACGTCGCCTGACTCGAATACGCGCTCGGTGCCGTCGGATAGCTCGATTTTTAAGGCACCGTTTTGCATAATGTCGATGGCTTTGCCGGTAAAACGACGGCCACCGTCCTCAATGGTTACGCTGTGACCCAGCACCGCTGAGAGTTGACGCCGACGGTTTAAATAATCCGGATAATTGTCGTCAAATATTAAGGGAAATTCGTTAACAAACCGGCTGGCTATCCTACCCAGCAACCGCTGTCTGTTTATATCTTTCCCCAGCAGTGCCGTGAGTGTAACCGCGGCCTCTCTGACCTCAGGGCTTAATTCTTCTATTTTAATATTGGCGTTGATGCCGATGCCGACAATAATATAGTTTACCTCTTCCAGCTGCGCTGAAAGTTCAATTAATATACCGCAAACTTTCTTGCCCTCGATTAAAATGTCGTTAGGCCATTTTATGGTTGCCCTCAGACCGGTCTCGGTATTAATCGCTTCGGCTAATATAACCGCTGCCAAGATGGAGACCCGCGACGCCAGCATCAGCGCGATATCAGGCCTAAGAATTATAGAAAACCAGATACCTCCCGGTGGTGATTGCCACGAACGGCCGCGGCGGCCATGTCCGCCTGTTTGCGTCTCCGCTATGGCCAAGCTTCCCGTTGGCATACCTTTATCAGCTAACTCTTTAGCCCGCTCATTGGTTGAAGCCAGCGTTGCCGACCAGAAAATATCACCTTCAAAACCAACCGGTAAATACGGCGCTATCTCCGCCGGCAGCAGCAGATCGGGGGCGCTGATTAAACGATAGCCTTGATTGGAAACACCTTCGATATCAGATCGGAAGAGCACACGTCTGAACTCCAGTCACACTGATATATCTCGTATGCCGTCTTCTGCTTGAAAAAAAAAAAAAAAAACACAAACAAAACAAAACAAAAAACAAAAAAAAACGGTTCCGGGATACAATCACACTCGACAGACATACAGCGCGTACAACAACACATTATAGCAGTCTCACGACCACCTC
>CAJVYJ010000004.1 GCA_913009475.1 uncultured Actinomycetes bacterium
AGTTCACTGACATTTTTCGGGTCCAATATTCGGGAGTAATTAACTTTATAGGTATAGATATATTTTAAGCTTTCGAGAATAATCTCATCACCAGATTTGAGCTCATCCAAACGATTAAACGGATGCGTATAAGTAACTCGATGACCGGCTATGGCTACATTGCCTTTCGCGCCGGGATTGGGCGTGCTTGGATAATGGCCGGGACCATTTTTTAAAGCTTCGGTGCCGGTACCGTTGACAACTATCTGCTCCAGGTCTATCTTGGGAATTTTGATTTTTACTTGTTGATAGGGTGCTTGGTTGTTACCGATTTGCCTACCTTCCGCCAGTACTTGCGTCAAAATAGCGTTTTCATTTATGACCGTTTTTTCCCCAACTTGCGATGCCTGAATTCTTTCAGCTTTAGCCGCCTCTTGCTCTTGTTTTTTAACTTCCTGATTCCACTTTGTTTGCAATCGTAACTGAGCAACATATCCGTAGCCTTCAGTAATAAGCGGATAAAGAAGTACCATCACCCCTAGTATCATTAAAATATATGAATATCGGCGGCGGGAGATGCTTTGGTTGTTCATTAATCATCCTTTTACCTGCTTAAGCAGGTTTCTTCTATCTATAAAGGATAGCAAAATTGTAGTAAAAAGACAAAATATATTCTTATAGCGACTATGCTATCGTGTCCGCTGTAATATATGGTATGATGTCACTCGGATTTAAGGAGGTTCCCTTGTGAAAAAAAGAGCTCAATCATTACTCGCCGTATTTGCTGTTCTTAGCCTGCTGATTATTTTAGTCGCTTGTCAAAGTAATAACGGTGCTAAAAAAGGCTCAGCGAAATCTAAAAAAGAATCATCAAAAAAAGAACAAAAAAAATCAACTGAGAAAAAGAGAGAAAAAGGAGATAATAAAGTGGAAAACAGCACCAGTACTCCAGCCAATGCTGATAACGATGGGATTAACCAGACGGCCGTAATCGAGACCGCTAAGGGAAAGATTGTTTTTAAATTTTATCCGCAGGCTGCGCCTAATACGGTTAAGAATTTCATTAAATTGGCCAATGAAGGTTTTTATAATGGAACAAAATTTCATCGTGTAGTGCCGGGCTTTGTAATTCAAGGCGGGGACCCTCTAAGTAAAGACAACAACCCCAGTAATGACGGTACCGGCGGCCCCGGTTATACGATAAACGCTGAATTTAATAGTAAAAAACATCTTACCGGCACTGTGGCCATGGCCAGAAGCCAGGGTATCAATAGCGCCGGCAGCCAGTTTTATATTTGCTTGGCGCCACAGCCCTCACTTGATGGAAAGTATACGGTTTTCGGTCAAGTAATCGAGGGCTTGGATGTTATACAGAAGATTACCAAAGGTGACGTAATGCAGAAAGTTTATATTCAAAGTAAGTAATTATATTACTTTTGTTGGTGTCCCAACCAATAGCCGATAGCGGCGGCGGCTATTAAAGCGGCGGCGGCGAGAATAATCTGATTCTGCCGCTGTTCTAGTTGGGCTTGGAGCTGACTGGTAACGGCTTTTGTCTGCAGTTGCAGCTCCGCCAATGTTATTTCTGTTTCATCGTTAGACATAATTTAAGAACCTCACTTATTTTTTTTAAAGATGGCGGGGAAGATGGCGCCGACTAGTAATACTACGCCGACCAGTAAGAAAGCCAGCCAAGTTGAGCCGACAAGTTTAACTAACAATAGAAACAGTCCGACTGTGATAAAGATACTCGCCATAGCTAAAATAACAGCTGTAATAATAGTTCTAGCTAAAATCATGCCGGCGGATTTAATGGGGGCTACCACATTTTTTTCAACCATATTACGCGTTTGTTGGTTGATAAAACGGAGTGCCGTCTCAATTAGTTCAAATATTTGGCTGGTAAGATCTTTACCTTTTTCTTCTTCTGTCAAGTTTAACGCCCGTTTCTATAGCCTATAATGTTCTTGTACCCATTTAAACAAGTGTAATATAACTATTATACAGTATTATCGTCTCAGGAGTGTCTGAAAACTTACACCGCGGTTCTCTTGTCTATACCGGCACGGTATATTTTTAGACAGACCCTTATATAAGCTGATACTATATCTTTTTATAATTTTATAGATTTATTTCGGCAACTGTTCAATCTTTATAAAGGAACGGCAAGTATTAATGAGTGATTTTAATATTAATAAAGATAGGTGGGATTCGAGAAGTCTTTTGCTAATCGGCATAATCTACCTGTTGGCTCAAAGCTTCATATATTCCCGCACTTTGAAGATGCCTATAATAATTAATAATAAAACTATTATTGTTAGCAGCAGTGCACAAGCGCGCACGGTATTAAGCGCGCACGGTTACCGCTTGACTCCCGGAGACCTTTTGGATAGCCATGGAAAGATAGTGCTTAAAGGAGGTGGACGGCCACCGATGATCTATCTAAACAATCAGCCTCTTCAGGCGGCAACGACTCTTAAGCGTGATGATAAAATTCGTTATCTTCCCGGTAAAAATATTAAGGACAAGTTCGCGTCACGGGTTGTTGCCATACCATTTAGAACGAAAATTATTGGTAGGGGCGACTATAGCAGCTTAAGACGCTTTGGTGCCGGCGGCAAACGGGAAGAGGTATTCGGCGAAAAAAGCGGCAAGATAATTTTCAGCAAAATAATAAGCTATCCCGAACCGACAATTATCAAGCGATTAAAGACTGCGCCGACAAAGAAGGTGGCTTTAACTTTTGATGATGGGCCCGAGCCTCCGTATACAGAGCAAATTATTAATATTCTCAAGGAAAGAAGAGCGCCGGCCACCTTTTTTGTTCTCGGTCGTCAAGTACGAAAATATCCGGAAATTCTTGCCGCCACGGCCGCCGATGGTTTCGTTATCGGCAGCCACACAGTTGATCATGCTCGGCTTGACTTAATGGATACCCACTCTATCGATCTTGAGCTTGATATTTCCAGACAATTGATAACGCAAAATACAAAAATCGTACCCACTTGGTTTCGGCCGCCTTACGGAGAGTTAAATGACCTAGTGGCCACGGAAGCAGCAAAATATAATTATAAAATAGCGCTCTGGAACGTTGACTCTCTTGATTGGAAAGCGCCGGACCCGGAATTTATTTGGCAACAATTAGTGCCCGAGATTAAACCGGGAGCAATTATTTTGATGCATGACGGCGGCGGTGACCGTCACAACACGGTTGCTATTTTACCTCGTCTCATCAGCTATCTTCGCGAAAACGGTTATGAGATTGTATCTCTGGATGAGTTATACGGGAAGTAAAGGGCCATAATAGAGGAAAAGACCCCCTGCCTTATTAGAAACTTCGCATTGAGGGCCTTGACCATTATTCCAGTTAAGCAGTTTTACGTCTTGCCTGGGACAAACGACTACAACCGTCGTCACAATGAGCCATTCTAGGAATCATAAATCTTTTCATCTTAAGCCACCTCCTCTTAATACGTATTTATCGCCATTATGAGAATGAAATTGTTTAGTTTTTTATAACCTTTTCTTCAACTCCCGCCGCAAATAAATGGCCGCAACAATGAAATTTCTTAAAATATTCCGCGCAACAATTAGATAATAACTCTTTATTCAGTGAATATATAACTTTTTGTCCATTACGCTTATCTTTTACCAGACCGACATTTTTTAATACCAATAGATGTTTGGAAATCGTTGGTTGGGATAGATTAAACTGTCCAACCAGTTCGCCGACGCAATAATCGTGTTTCTGCAGTAAAAGCAGAATCTCTTGTCTGGTCTCATCGGCCATAGCTTGAAAAAATTGTTCAAATTTCATAAATAACCACCATATTCTTATTGCCATATTTCTATATGGCAATAAGAATATATAAACATATGAATTTAAAAATGTCAATAAAATAACTTTTTTATAGGCGGTTTTTAACGGCGGCTTTCAAGTATGTGCGTTAAAAGTACTTTTATCAGTGATGACAATATTAACCGGAACATCATATCTATTGGCCGGTAAAGAAGTATGCATTTGCTCGGAAAACGCGATGCCGTTAGTCTTGGCTCTTACTTGCTTTAAAAAACGGTCGTAATAACCGGCGCCATAGCCTAAACGTCGGCCGCGTCTATCGAAAGCCAAGCCCGGCACAATTATTAAATCTAGAATTTGACTGGTCTGAGGCGGACCCTGAGGTTCAAGTATACCATAAAAATTGCATACAAGATTATCTAAATCACCATTGTGTTCTGAGTAAGTCATACTTTTATCTTGAGGATTAATAGTCGGCAAAAAAATCTTTTTACCGCGTTCAAATGTAGCTTTCATCATTGCTCTCGTCTCTACTTCACTACCGAAAGCGCAGTAAAAACCAATTGTTCGCGCACTGATAAACGCACTAAGGCTTAGGAGCCGTGCGTTGATTCGGCCGGTCTTTTCACTGCGCTCATTAGCGCTGATCCGATCCCGTTTAGCTATATAGTATTTTCTCAATTCCGCTTTTAGCAGACTTGGCATAAATATTTACCTTTTGACTATTGTATTTTTATTATATTATAGCTTGGATGATGATTGGATAAAAATGGTGATTATAGAAGCGAATAAGATTAGCAAGGTTTTTAATGGCGCGACCGCAGTAGATAAAGTTGAGTTCAAGGTCGATAAAGGGGAGATATTCGGTTTTCTCGGCCCTAACGGCGCCGGTAAAACCACTACAATCAATATTCTATGTACACTTTTGAAACCGACCCAAGGTGTCGCTATATTAAATGGCTTTGATGTAGTGAAAGAGCCGGACCGCGTTCGTGCTTCTATAGGCATAGTTTTTCAGGACCCAAGCCTTGATGAGCGCCTTACCGCCTGGGAAAATTTAAATTTTCACGCTCTTATTTACAATATTTCCAAAGAACTTCGCAAAGAACGTATTCAACAAGTCTTGGAGATGATTGAGTTATGGCCGCGCCGTAACGATATTGTCCGGACTTTCTCCGGCGGTATGAAGCGGCGCTTGGAGATCGGTCGGGGGCTCCTTCACTTTCCCAAAGTCTTATTTCTTGACGAACCGACCTTAGGGTTGGATCCGCAGACCCGCAATTATATCTGGGATTATATTCATCAGCTTAAGCGCCGGGAAAAAATCACCATTTTTATGACTACTCATTATATGGAAGAAGCGGAAAATTGTGACCGTATTGCCATTATTGATCATGGAAAAATAATCGCGCTGGATACGCCGGCTAAATTAAAAAATCTGGTTGGTGGAGACGTAATCACTTTAACAACCAATGATAATAAGGCGGCCGCCAAAGAAATCAGTGGGCGTTATGGGCTTGAAGTTCAAACCGAAACCGGCCATTTGGTTTTTGAAATTGCCAACGGCGAGAAATTTCTACCCGAATTTATTGGGCGGATGCAGGAACCGGTCACCTCGATTAGTGTTCGGCGGCCGACTCTGGAGGATGTTTTTCTAAAACTGACCGGACGTAAAATACGTGAAGAATCCGGTAGCGCTATGGAAGGTATGCGCGCCAAAATGAGAGCGATGAGGCGCCGATGAACATGGTCAATTTAAGAGCGATTTATTCAATCTGGCTGCGTGATATAATCCGTTATCGCCGTGACCGTTCCCGGCTGATAAGCTCGGTGGCCCAACCGGCGCTTTTTTTATTTGTTTTTGGCACCGGTCTATCGCAAGGATTAGCGATTCAGGGTGGTCTTGGCGGCGGCAACAACTATATAACTTTTATCTATCCGGGAATTATCGGCATGACCATCCTGTTTACTTCAATATTTTCCGCCATCTCTATCGTCTGGGACCGTGAGTTTGGTTTTTTTAAAGAGGTGATGGTCGCTCCTATATCACGCGCCGCGGTTGCTATCGGCAAAGCTGTCGGAGGAAGTACGGTGGCGATGTTACAAGGCATAATTATCCTTTTTTTCGCGCCGCTTATCGGAGTCAGTCTTTCAATACCACAATTGTTCTTGGTCTTGCCGCTAATGTTTCTCATCGCTTTTGCTTTGACCTCGTTGGGGATAGTTGTCGCTGCCCGCATGGCAACTATGGAAGGCTTTCAGATGGTGATGAATTTTTTAGTCATGCCGTTATTTTTACTTTCCGGGGCCATGTTTCCCATTACTAAATTGCCGGGTTGGTTAAAAGGGCTGACAATTATCGATCCGCTCACTTATGGCGTGGACGCGCTGCGTATTATAATGCTGGGACCTAAAGCCGGCGCTTATTCGCTTGTATCAGACTTAACTATTGTTACGGTTTTTGGCGCGGCCATGATCGTCCTGGCGGTTTTTATGTTTAAGGGAACAGAGTAACTAAAGGGGCATAGAGGGTTGACAATTTTTCAGCCTTTTATGGCTAGAACTACCAGCGATACGGCAATAACTAAGAAAAGTACTGAAATGAATAGTTCCAAAGTTTTAGTCGGCAGCTTGGCAGCCAAATAAGGCGCCAGTTGGCCGCCGATAATTACCGCGGGTACGGTCATAAGCGGTAGATTCCAAGGGATTTGTTCCCCGGGTACCGGCAGTAAGGCCAGATGGGTGACGGAAGCGGCAGTAGCGGTAGGTCTTATTGGCCTTGCTTGTCATAACTACCAGTTCATGACCTTTGATTGAGCGGTCGATTTCCTTACCCTTAAGCTCTTCCGTGCGCCGGTTCTTTAGTGTTTTCTCAAAAATTACTAAAACTATTGAGGAGATAAGGAGCGCCGCTATCATTAAATAGAGGGCGGTTTTTGGAAGATAAGCGGTTACCAAAGCTCCACCTATCACCAACGGCAAAGCGCCGATAATAGAATAAGAAGCTAATTTTTTATCAACAATACCGAAGGCCAGGAAAGCCAGAGCCGAACTGGATAGTCCAAAAGACTCGGTAATCAAACCCAGCTCTACACTTTGGACTCCGGATAGCGGCATGGCGGCTAAAGGAAACATCCACCAAAAGTTAAGCCAGTAAGTCGCGCCATGACTGGGGTTAGTTAATAAGACAACAATTATGAAAACAGGGATGGCCAATAAAACCAGATATTTTTGATAGCTTAATATTCTCGCGAACATGTTAGCCTGCTTTTTTATAATAATTTTAAATAATATTATTTACTCATTTATACCCTAAAAGGTTGCTTAGTAAATGGCTGCTCGATGGTGTAGTTTCAGAGCTTGCTCTGATAATGAGACCGCGGACTAACGATAGTCAGGCCGCGGATAAAACGTTTGTCATTCCCGCGGAGGCGGGAATCCAGCGTCTCACTGTGCCTTTTTGTATTTTACTTTTCGTGGGCGAGGCACGCCTCGCCCCTACACATTACTTTGCGCTCTTATCTACCCTCAACCCTCTCTCCTCCACGCTCCCTTATTCCTGGATTTATGATATTATTAACCTGTGAATAGAGAAAAATTTTATCGTCAATTGCCTGGTGTCGATGAGTTGTTGCGCGCGCCGGAATTGGCAGCATCTATAAAAAAATATCCGCGGACAGTGGTATTGGAAGCGGCACGGACCGTCTTGGCTGATTTGCGTGAAGCCATCAGCCGGCTGGATGAAGACAAGCTGGTCGGACGAGAGTTTTCGCTAAAAAAAATCGCGCCGGTTGTTGTTAGTATAGCCGAAGCCGCCGTTAAGCCCGATTTAGTGCCGGTCATCAACGCGACCGGAGTGATTTTACATACTAATCTTGGTCGCGCTAATCTAGCTAAGGAAGCGGCCCAAGCCGTCTTTGAGATCGCCGTCAATTATTCAAATTTAGAATATGACCTTGAACAAGGTGAGCGCGGCAGCCGCCACGACCATGTGCGGGCTCTTTTAAAAATATTATCCGGGGCGGAGACAGCGGCAGTTGTCAACAATAACGCGGCAGCGGTTTTGCTGGCTTTAAAGGCTTTAGCTCGAAGCCGAGAAGTTATTATTTCCCGGGGAGAACTGATCGAGATCGGCGGGTCTTTCCGCATACCGGCGATAATGGAGGAAAGTCAGGCTATCTTAAGGGAAGTCGGCACTACCAACAAGACCCATTTACAAGACTACCAACAAGCTATAAATGAAGAGACGGCGCTACTGTTAAAAGTACATACCAGTAATTACCGGGTGGTGGGTTTTACCGCTGAAGTAGAGATTAAGGAGTTGGCCGAGGTGGGTCGAGCCAAAAATATCCCGCTCATGGTCGACCTCGGCAGCGGTGTACTTATTGATCTCAGTAAACATCGACTGGCGGCGGAACCGACCGTGGCTGAAACTGTCGCGGCCGGCGCCGATATTGTCACCTTCAGCGGCGATAAGTTGCTTGGTGGTCCGCAAGCGGGAATTATTGTCGGCAAAAAAGAGTATATTGACAAGATTTTAAAGGACCCTCTGGCTAGGGCTCTTAGAATAGATAAGCTTTCATTGGCCGCCTTGGAAGCTACGCTCCGCTTGGCCCTTGATGAAGACCGTCCCGATAAGATACCGGTATTGGCGATGCTATTGGCTCAAGAAAAGAGCTTAAAGCAACGGGCTGAGGTCCTAAGTGAAGCGTTAAGTAAAAAATTATCCAAAAAAATAACAATTGAGGTTGTTAAAGAGTTTTCAAAAGTCGGCGGCGGCGCTTTACCGCTGGCAAAATTACCGACCTACTGTGTGGCCATAGTCTCAGATGATATATCGGTCTCCGAATTGGCGACGCGGATGCGGACAGGCTCCCCCGTAGTGATTGCTCGTGTTCAGGCTGATAGAGTGCTGCTGGACGTGCGCACGTTAAAAGACGAACAGCTCCCCGATGTGGTTAAGACAGTCTCTGACTCAATAGAAAATGGCTAGAGCTGATAATACTGATAAGAATAGCACCGATGACTTTCATTGTGTTATCGGGACCGGCGGCCATATCGATCACGGGAAAACCGTTCTAGTTAAAGTGCTTACCGGCGTTGATACCGATCGTCTTAGCGAGGAAAAAAAACGCGGCATCTCTATCGACCTGGGTTTTGCTCCTTTAGTGTTACCCAGTGGCGCCAAAGCTTCTATAGTCGATCTTCCCGGCCACGAAAAATTTCTAAAAAATATGCTGGCGGGAGCGACAGGCATAGATTTACTCTTGTTGGTAGTAGCCGCGGATGACGGTATTATGCCGCAAACCGTAGAACATCTGCAGATAGCCGAATTGCTTGAAATCAATAAAGCCGTGGTTGCGATGAGCAAAATCGATACGGTTGATTATAGGCGTCAAACCGAAGTGAAAAGTGATATATATGAACTTTTAAAGACGACTCGTTTTCGGGGTGCGCCTATTGTGGCGACTTCAGCGATACAAAAACTTGGCCTTAAGGAATTACTGGTTGAACTTGATAAAGCGTCCACGGCGTTACCTGATAAAAGCACCGAACTTCCTTGGCGGTTACCTATAGACCGGGTTTTTACTATTAAAGGCGCGGGCACGGTAGTTACCGGCACTCTATGGAGCGGAGAGATTAATCATTCGGCGGCAGCGGAGATCTTGCCGGGAGATAAAGCGGTCAGGATACGAGGGTTGCAAGTTCATAATCGATCAACCGACAAAGTTCAGTCCGGCCGCCGCGTAGCCGTTAACTTGGCCGGAGTCACGAAAAGTGAGATTGCTCGGGGTGACATGCTGGCTGAGGCCGGTTACTACCATTCAACACAACGGGTGGACGCAACCGTAAAATTATTGGCCTCCGCCGGTAAAGAATTAAAAACCGGCGCTAAAGTACGCTTTTATCACGGTACTAAAGAGACTTTGGCAACAATAAGATTGTTCGACAGTCGTCTCTTGAAAGCCGGGGCTGCCGATTTTGCTCGTATTAATCTGGGAAAGCCGATTATAGCTTACTACCGTGACCACTTTATTATCCGTTTTCCCAATTCACCCAGGATAATCGGCGGCGGTACTATTATTGACAGTTGCGCGCAAACTACGACGCGTCGAGATATTAAGAAAACTATCGCGGAACTCGAGATATTGGCGTTAGGCAATTCCCAAGAGATAATAACTCTGATAATGAAGAGAAATAAATCGGCGCCTTTGACTATGAGGGAGTTGAGTAAATCAGCTGAGTTGGCTGATGCCGAGGTCTCGCGAACGATAGATAAATTACTGGACGAAAAATTGCTTAAAGTATTTAGTTACAAAGATTTAAATTATTATTTGTTGCAAGATGATTTTAAGCGGGCGCATAAAGAGGTCCTCGAATATTTAGCAGCTTGGCACCGGCAAAATCCACTCTTAGCCGGGGTCGACAAAGATAGATTAAGTGTGGATGTGTTCCCCGGATTAACTGCTAAAAAGGCCGGCTTACTGTTAATAGTGATTAAATCATCAGGTAAAATATCGATCAGTCGGGACCACATAAGCTTGGCCGAGTTTTCTTTAAAAGATAATCAAAAGGTATTGGCCGGTCTTGACAAGATAAGGGCTTTTTTAGCGAAGCGGCCTTACTCGCCGCCCAAAATAAAGGAGATGGACTCGTACTTGGAAGTAAGCGGCAAAGAGAGCCGTTCTCTTGTTAATACAATGCGGGCCAATGGGGAAATTATTATTATTGGTGATTATGTTTTTTTAGCAACGGCCATAGCGGCGGCACAAGAGCGTTTGGTCTCATATTTGAAACAAAATAAGGATATAACGGTTTCCGATTGGCGCCAATTACTAAATACCAGCCGTAAATACGCCTTGCCTTTACTGGAATATTTTGATAAACAAGGAGTGACGGTGCGGGACGGCAATGTGCGGTTACTAAAAAATGAGTATAGTTAACCACCCCGAGGCTACAAAGGCACGGATGTTAGAGGGTAGAAAAAACGTTACGGGATAAGGTGGATGGGTGACGGGGTAAGCCGTAAGAGTGCTGGTGTTTCTCTCTGGACTTTGGGCTCTAGACTTTTTTAAAATTATTGTGTAGCCGCAAAGTTTGCTTTGTCTGAGAAACGTTTATTTTTTCTCTCGAAATGACGCTGTCAATTTCCCCGGCGAGGAAATTGCAGCTCGGCTCTCGGCATCGCTCCTCGCTCGGTAGCCTAGCTCCCGGCGAGACCATGCTCGCTTTAGCCTCCGAGACGCATTTCTCGTAGAATAAATAAATGTTTCTTCAGTAGCGTAAGATGTGTGGCGCGCCAGTTTATCTGGCGCCTTATGAGCGTGTGTAGGGGCGGAGTTTATCTCCGCCCGTGAAAATAGACAAGGTGCATAGCCTTTTACCTCAGCCTCGCTCAGACCGATCGGAATTTAACGTAGTTTTTGCCTCGTTTTCTTATAGAGCCGCGCATAATTATCCTTTAATCAATTTGGTTTTATAGAAAACATAATCATAAATCCCAAAAATATAATAACGACAGCACCGACAACAATAAGTGCAATTGTGTCAAAGTCATGATTTATTGGTTTGTCGATGATATCTTCAATAGATTCATTGTCAGTCTCAAGAGCTATAACTTCATTCTCTACAGTCGGCAAATTTTTCAAACGGTAATCATAAGATTTATATTTTTGCCACAACCAACGTAGAAAATAATAATAAGCAGCTGCAATAGCCGCGCCCCAAAACGCTTGACTACCAAGTGAATTAACACCACCTGTTATTCCACTGTTAATATCGCCAAAGAGAATAATAATAAGGCTTACTACTGTTAGCCTAAGAATAGTGGGAACTAAAAATATACAACTGATAATAAAGAGTGCTAAGAGAAGGCCTTTTTTAACCCTAAGGCTTGTTGGTGATTCCTTATTATCAATATCTTCAAATTCTGCCATTCCCATCATCCTCTTTAATTCGTTAAGCAATTCCTTGCTTACTTTAATAGTCGGACTTAAACAAAGTTATTGTTTACCACTTCTGTTGCCATTTATGTTTTAATTTCATATCGCTTACTTTTTCTTGTCTCTCTATTCTAAAAGCTGTTGGCTTAATTAGTCCTTATGGTAATATTATATGAATATTTCGCAGTTACGACAAGGAGGCGGCTTGGTCCCGGTGGGCCGCCCGGTCCTCAAAACCGGTGTGAGGGGCGAAAACCTCTCAGCTAGGTTCGACTCCTAGGCGCCTCCGCGGCCCCGTTTCATGGGGCCCGAGCATGAGAGCTAAAAAGCGTACATGCGCCTCCCATGGCAACCAGGTGTAATTCACATGCTCCCATGTTCACGTACCGCATGAGGCGCGATAGTGCCGGATCTCATGCTCAGATTGAAAAAATAGGAACCATAGATGACAAAAATTATCATTTATAGGTTAACTATATATAATTATTAATTTTAAAGAGTCTAAAATGGGAAAATAAGTATATTATCCGTTGACACGGCTATCTTTTTTGCGTAATATAGCTGAGTTGCGCTCTTATTTTATTATGCGTAAAAAACTATAATTTTATTTTTGGAGATAATATTTTGAAAACATTTAGTGCTAAACCTACGGACATAACCAGAGACTGGCTTTTAGTTGATGCCGCCAACATACCCCTAGGCCGTTTGGCCAGCGAGGTTGCGCAGTTATTGCGTGGGAAACATAAACCTATATTTACTCCGCATATGGATACGGGTGATTTTGTAGTAGTGATAAACGCGGAAAAAATTAAGTTGACCGGTAAAAAAATGGAGCAAAAGACCTACTTTACTCACTCCGGCTATCTGGGCGGAGGCAAAGAAACGCCTATCAAAAAATTGTTGGCGGAAAGACCGGAAAGAGTCATAAATTTAGCGGTTAAAGGTATGTTACCCCATAATCGCTTAGGAAGAGCGATTATTAAAAAGTTAAAAGTTTATGCGGGAAACAGTCATCCGCATGAAGCGCAACAGCTAAAGAAATATCATTTACATGTTGAGGAGAGAGCCAATGCCTGAAAAAACTAGGGGAAAAAAGAGTAAAGCAACTAAGGAAAAGAAAAAGGTAAGCGTTAAAAATGAAGCCGTTTATCTAGGCACGGGTCGCCGCAAAAACGCGGTCGCGCGTGTGCGTCTGGTCCCGGGCAGCGGAAATTTTATTATCAACGGCGGCCATAAGCTAAAAGATTATTTTGGCCGAGAGACGTTATGCACCTTGATTCGCCAACCTTTGGCCACTACCAATACTATGGACAAGTTTGATATATTAGCCGGTTTGCGAGGCGGCGGTCTCTCAGGGCAGGCGGGAGCTTTAAGGCATGGTATCGCCCGCGCTCTGCTGGAAGCGGATATTACTTTGCGTAGTGAGTTGAAGAAAAGGGGTTTCTTGACCCGCGACCCGAGAATGACGGAACGTAAGAAATATGGCCTGAAAAAAGCTCGTAAGCGTCCGCAATTTTCCAAGCGATAATTTTTATATAACCATTAGCGCTAGAGGTCCGGCCGAAAAGTACCGTCGGTCGGTCAATAAAGAGAACGCGGCCGACCCGCTAGATTTGCTTATTATTTATAACTATGCTGAATAACCGCAAGGGATTAAAACACTTGTGCTTCCTAAATTAATAATAGATTTAGATAAGATACGGTTAAATACTAAAGCCCTGGTAAATTATGCCGCGAATATCTCAGTATTCGGCGTAACCAAGGCTTTTTTAGGTAGGCCGGAGATTGCTAAGGCCATGGTCGACGGGGGTGTGTCAGGTTTGGCCGACTCTCGGCTGGAGAATCTAAAAAAGCTAAAAAACCATTTCGATCTGCCTCTGCTTCTCTTGCGCCAACCCATGAATTTCGAGATCAATGATGCGGTGGATATCGCCGATTACATTGTTGTTTCTGAGTATCAAACGGTAGAGTCCCTGTCGAGAGCCGCTCAAAAAAAAGAGTTGACGGTAGATATATTATTGATGATAGAGATGGGTGACGGCCGAGACGGGTTGGGTGAGGATGAATTTATTGATTTTATTAATAGAGTTATGCGACTGGGTAATGTAATTATCAGTGGCGTAATCGCTAATGTCGGTTGTTCTTTTGGCGTTACTCCGACGAGAAAGCAATTAGAGCAATTAGCGCGTATCAGCCGTGAGATTGAGGAGATAATCGGCACTGATGCGTCGATTGTTTCCGGTGGCAATAGTAGCGTGCTGTCTATATTGCTCGCGGGTGAATTACCGGAGGAGATCAATAATTTACGTTTTGGGGAATCGATCTTACTGGGCCATGAGACTGTCGATTATCGGTCAGTGGCAGGCTTGATTCCCGATGCGTTTGTCCTGGTCGCGGAGGTTATTGAAGCTAAGAAAAAAGAACTGAGCTCAGGCATAGAAAGCAGGATTGTATTAGCGCTGGGACGCCAAGATATAGCCCAGGCGCCGTTAACGCCTCTCTTTAAAGGGAGTGAGATTGTAGTGCGCGGCAGCGACCATCTGGTTTTACGTTTGCGACCGGGGGTAAAAATTAATATTGGTGAGCAATTGGAGTTTATTCCCTCATATTTCGCGTTGTTGGCGGCCATGACTTCACCTTATGTCAAAAAGGAGTTCAAGAACTTATCGTCGAACCTAATTTAGGGTATTATTATGTAGCTCACCTTATAGCCGGACGATAATATGAGTCGCTATAGTATTTAGCTAAAAGGAGCGAGGTTTATTTGCCAAAACTGTTTGGAACCGATGGGGTAAGAGGTATTGCCAATAAAGACTTGACCGCGGAGCTGGCCACAAAACTGGGCCAAGCGGGTGCCGCTTTTCTTAGCGGGCAAGCTAAAAAAATAGTTGTGGGTCGGGATACGAGAATATCCGGCAATCTTTTGGAAAGCGCTCTCTCCGCCGGAATCTGTGCGGCCGGGTTGGACGTTTACCAGCTGGGGGTCATGCCGACACCGGCGGTCGCTTATTTGACAAGAAAACTAGGTGCCGACGGCGGCGTGGTTATCTCCGCCTCTCACAATCCGGCGGAATACAACGGAATTAAATTTTTTAACGCCAACGGCATTAAGCTGACTCAAGCCGAAGAAGTAGAGATTGAAAAATTAATGGATGGTTTGAGTGCTGACAAGCCCGCTGTTACCGATATTGGTCGAATTGTCGACGCTTCACAGGAAGTCAGCCATTATATCAGCCATATAAAAAATACTATAAGCGGGGATCTGAATGGGCTTAAAGTTGCTCTTGATTGCGCCAATGGCGCCGTCTATAACATAGCTCCTAAAGTCTTATCGGAAATGGGGGCTGAAGTCACAGCTTTTAATACCAGCCCTAATGGATTGAATATAAATAAAAGCTGCGGTTCAACCCATCTTGGTTCTTTACAAAAGATTGTAAAAGATGGTCGATTTGATATTGGGCTGGCTTTTGATGGTGACGCCGATAGGGTGTTGGCTGTTGATGAAAGCGGAAACTTGGTTGACGGTGATTTTATTATGGCTGTCTGCGCCGCGCATTTAAATGATTTAGAAACGCTTAGGCCCAAAGTTCTGGTCACGACAGTGATGACGAATATCGGTTTTGATCGTAGTATGGCGGCGCTGGGAATAAAAGTAATTAAAACCTCGGTCGGCGATCGTCATGTTCTGCAAGAGATGCTGGATGACGAGGTCATGATTGGCGGAGAACAATCAGGTCATATAATATTTCTAAATCACAACTCGACCGGCGACGGTATTATTACCGCCTTGCAACTGTTAACAGTTATGCGAGATAAGAATCAGCCGCTTTCTAGGCTGACGGGAGTTATGACTCGTTTTCCACAAGTCTTAAAAAATATTCGGGTCAAGGAGGAAAAAAATAATCTGCTGGAAGTCGAACCGATTAAATTAACTATTAATCGTTGTCAGGATGAACTGAAGGGAGCGGGGCGGATTCTTGTTCGGCCCTCAGGGACGGAGCCATTGGTGAGAGTTATGGTTGAAGCTGCTACAATTGAGAAGGCCAATCGGCTGGCTGATAAAATCTGTGATGTAATTGAAGATTATTTAGCGGCCGACAGAACCGGGGCTAGAGTTCCGTCCGAAAAGTGACTGCGGCCGGACAAAAAAGAGAACGTAACCGAGAAGAGACCGAGGAAGCCCGGGGCCCCCACAAAGTATTACTTTACTTCGTGGGGTGGAGCACCGCAAATTGGGTTTTCGGCCGCGCTTCTAGAGAGAGTTGAGCTTATGTGCGGAATAGTAGGATATGTGGGAACAAAGCAAGCGGTACCCCGGCTGTTAGGGGGCTTAAAACGTCTTGAATATCGGGGTTATGATTCGGCGGGTTTAGCGATTATTGCTGATAGTGAGTTGAAGATAATCAGGCGCCAGGGCAATCTGGCTAACCTTGAGGCTGCCTTAAGTGACTTTGACGCTACGGGAACGTTGGGAATCGGACATACCCGTTGGGCTACTCACGGTCATCCGTCTGAAACTAATTCACATCCCCATATAGATTGCCAAGGCAATATCGCCGTTGTCCATAACGGCATCATTGAAAATTTTCATACGCTCCGAGTGGAATTGATGCAAAAGGGCCATAAATTTAGATCAGAAACAGATACCGAGTGTTTGGCGCACTTAATCGAGAGTTATTACCAAGGCGATCTTTTAGCCGCTGTTAAAGAAGCGTTGCGACAAGTGCAAGGCACTTATGCTATTGCCGTAATCTGCCGTCAACAACCGGATATATTGGTAGCTGCCCGTAAAGACAGCCCTTTAATACTGGGTGTCGCGCCGGATGGCCTCTTTGTCGCTTCGGATATCCCGGCGGTCATCGACTATACCAAAGAGATAACTATTTTGGAGAACGGCGAATTGGTAGAGTTAAAATCGGATGGATACCGAATTATTGACGCTCAGGAAAATATGATTAAGCGTGCCGGCATAGTTATTGATTGGGATATAGAAGCTGCGGAAAAAGGTGGTTACGAGGATTTTATGCTTAAAGAGATTTTTGAGCAGCCGACAGCCGTTAAAGAGACTTTAAGCGGCCGGATAAATCGTGAAGGCATTGTTGAATTGAACGACATTGGTCTTAGTGACGAAAGCTTGCGACAGGTTGATAAGATATACATTATCGCCTGCGGTACATCACTTCATGCCGGCATGATTGCCAAACAGGCCATTGAGCGCTGGGCTCGTATAGCCACTGAGATAGATTGTTCCTCGGAATTTCGTTATCGGGATACGGTTTTAAGCGAGCGAAATATGGTGATTGCCATTACGCAATCAGGTGAGACGGCGGATACCTTAGCTAGTGTTCACATCGCTCGCGAACAAGGCGCTAAAGTTCTGGCTATAACCAACGTGGTCGGCAGTTCCATCACTAGAGAGGCTGATGGTGTTATTTATACTCATGCCGGTCCGGAAATCGGGGTAGCCGCCACCAAAACGCTGGTAGCCCAAATTACGGCCCTGATCTTGTTAGCTGTCCATCTGGCCCAACAGCGCAATTCATTGGAGCAAGAGTTCAGTCGTGAGATTGCGAAAGAGTTGGATGCGCTTCCGGCTAAGTTGCGGACGATCTTGTCACAAGCTGATACTTTTAAAAATTGGGCAAAGACATATCATGATGTCTATGATTTCCTGTATTTAGGGCGCGGAATCGGTTATCCGGTGGCGATGGAAGGCGCTTTAAAGTTGAAAGAAATCTCGTATATTCATGCTGAAGGATATCCTGCCGGTGAAATGAAACACGGCCCCATCGCTTTGATAAAAAAAGGCGTTCCTATTGTTGCGGTAGCGCTAAGAGGGCCTGTATACGAGAAGATACTCGGAAATATGCAGGAAGCAAAAGCCCGAGAGGGAACGATTATTTCTATAGCCACGGAAGGGGACGGACAAATATCCGCGCTTACCGATGAAGTCTTTTTTATCCCTAGGAGCAATGAGATACTGGCTTCGATACTAGCGGTCGTTCCATTGCAGCTGTTGGCCTACTATATAGCTAAAGAGAGAGGCTGTAATGTAGACCAACCGCGGAACTTGGCTAAAAGCGTAACTGTCGAGTAGCGGAGGTATGATGATTAAAGGTGTTGGCGTTGATATCGTTGAAATAGACAGGTTTCAACAATCTTTATTAAGGCGAAAGAACTTTGCCGAGCGGCTGTTTACTCCTTTAGAACAAAAATATTGCCGTTCCAAGAGACAACCCGAACTTCACTTTGCCGTTCGTTTTGCCGCTAAGGAGGCGGTCAGTAAAGCCATGGGTACCGGCAAGCGCGGTCTTAAATGGAGAGATATAGAAATTTGTCGCGACCAAATCGGTAAGCCCTATGTTTTGCTCCAAGGGGCGGCCGCGGATATTGCTGCTGAGCGAGGCATCAGTGAGGTAACGGTCAGCTTGTCATTCAGCCATAAATCCGCTGTTGCCACAGCTATTGCAACTTAATATCCGTCGCTGCACGAAAAACGGCGAATTGTAAATTTAAGATTGTAAGTTGTAAATTTTAAAACCATGGAGCTCGAAATATGTAGCCGCGGAGCTTGCTCCGCCCGTGAAGGCTTTATAAATTAACAATTTGATATTTACAATTTAGACTTTACAATTGCGAGCACAGCGAGCCTAGGTTGTTTGCTTTGGTTAAATAGTTTAAACTGGTTAAGTAAACATTAATTATTTGAAAGGAACTTTAATGAAATCAGGCAAAGTAAAATTAATAGTTATCGTGTTGGTACTTCTAACACTGGCCGTTCTTTTCTCCGGCTGTACTCAGAGTAAAAAATCATATCAAGCAAATTTAACCAAGATTCTAAACGATACGAAGAGTCAGCTTGATAAAAACTCTACAGTTAAAGCGGTTCCGTCAAAATCAAGCCAAAAAACTAAGGATAAGAAAGAGTTGGAAATACTTAAAAAAACTCGCGATCGCCTCGAATCGGTTGATCCGCCTGATGATTTCTATACCGGCCATGCTGATTTGCTGCAATTTCTAAACCTTTATATTAAAGGTAAGGAGCTAGAGAGCAACGAGGCTGCTAAAGGAAATTCAAAAAAACCGGTATTTTCACCCAACCAGTCTAAGTCCGCACAAATGCTGATGGTGGCCAACCGGTTATTGAGTCAGGCCGCTCAGGAGTTCCCGTTTATGGAATATAATTTATTAGAGGCTTTTGGTCCGCTGACCAATAGAGCGCCGCGTACTATACCTCCGCGGCAGCTGCGGAAATAAAGGGGTCAGATCTTCAATCTTGACAATTGACCAATGGGTGAAGAGCTATGGGATGACGATGAGATGTAATTTGTGAGTTCGTCTCTATGCGTTTTAAGTCTAACGCTTTAGCTTACAATTGCAGGCACGGCGAGACCAAGGATAAAATGAAACTGGCTTCAGCAACTCAGATGCGAAAAATTGAAGATGAGGCCGTAAAACGTCAAGGCATAGCTTTAAAAGAGCTGATGGCCTCCGCCGGCCAAGCGGTAGCGGCTCTGGCTGCTAAATTAATTCCCGCTCAAGGACAAATCGCAATCTTTTGCGGTCACGGCAACAACGGCGGTGATGGTTTTATCGCCGCCCGTCATTTAGCGCTTAACGGTTATCAAGTAACAGTTGTCCTTGCTTCCGATGCTGATGATTTAAAAGGAATAGCTGCTGAGGCTTATGATTCCTTAACAAAGAGTTCGGCGCGGATAGTCAAATTTAATTCCGGCCTTTGTTTGCGGCCGGGCCTAGTCATTGATGCACTGTTAGGTTTTGGTTTAAAGGGCGAGGTAAGAAAACCTATACGGGAGATTATAGCTTATATCAATTCTTTAAAGGCTGAAACCATTGCAATCGATGTTCCCTCCGGAGTTAACTCAGATACGGGTGAAGTTGCAAATATAGCGATAAAGGCCGCTCATACGGTTACTTTTACTTGTCCTAAAATCGGCTTGGCGCTCTATCCGGGCGCGGAATACGTCGGCCGGATTCATCCGGTGGACATCGGTATAGCACCTGAGATAGTTGAGGAATTTGCAACAACTAATCTGGCTACGGAAGAGATGATAAAATCATTGTTGCCGCGGCGAGAGCGGGAGACTAATAAACACCGCTGCGGGCGGCTTTTAATTGTCGCCGGTTCCGCCGGTATGACAGGAGCCGCCGCCATGACCGCGATGGCGGCGCTGAGGATGGGTGCCGGCATTGTGACCTTGGCCGTACCTGCCGGCTTAAATGACATTTTAGAAGTTAAATTGACTGAAGTCATGACAGTTCCTTTACCTGAAACCAAGGAGCGTTCCATTGCGGCGGCCGCTGTCGATAAAGTTTTGAAATTATTAAGGAATTTTGACGCTTTGGCTATTGGCCCCGGGCTCTCACGCAATCGGGAAACAGCGCAATTTGTTCGTGAGTTGATGACTCAAACAACAGTGCCGGCCGTTATTGACGCTGATGCTCTAAACAACTTAGCTGGAACAGATATAGTAAGCGGCAGGCAGGCACCGACTGTACTAACCCCACACAGTGGTGAGCTGGGCCGGTTAATGGACATGGCTTCAGCTGATATTGAAGTCGACCGCATTGGCATAGCGGAAAAAGCCGGCGCTGAATTTAACGCGACCATAGTCTTAAAAGGCAGCCGTACGATTATTTCCGGCCATAAGGCTACTATGATTAACCCATCAGGAAATCCCGGTTTAGCAACAGCCGGAACAGGAGATGTTCTAACGGGGATAATATCCAGTCTCTTAGCCCAAGGCTTGGCGGACTACCCCGCAGCTGTTGCCGGCAGTTATCTGCACGGCTTGGCCGGTGATATCGCGGCAGCGGCCAAAGGAGAGCTTGCGTTAATCGCCACAGACTTGATAGACTGTCTACCAAAGGCCATTAAAAAAGTTATGGGAGATAAAAATTGAAACAGACATTAGCCAAAGATGTCATGACTGAAAAAGTCGTGACTTTAACGCCGGAAGATACCGTAAAAGAAGCGGCTAAAGTTTTAGTCGATAATCACATCAGCGGCGCGCCGGTAGTTGACAGCGACGGTAAATTGGTGGGGCTGATTTCGGAATCGGACTTGATTATCCAGGATGTAAAGCTACGTTTCCCCACTTATATTCACTTTTTAGATAGTTTTATCTTCTTAGGCAATCAACGTCATTTCGAGGATACTCTAAGAAGGGCGGCAGCGGCTAAGGTCGGAGAGTTGATGCGAAAAGAAGTCGTTACCGCTGGTCCGGACACCGACCTTGAAGAGATAGCTACTTTAATGGCTGACAGGCATGTCGGCCGCATACCGATTATAGATAATGATAAGGTTGCCGGCATCATCACCAAAGGTGATATTGTCCGCACTTTAAGCCGTTAGGAGCTTATCTAAATAAGTACAATTTACTCTGAGAGGAACCCAGGTTGTAAAAGGATGCCAGCTCTTCTCTGCCGTCATTGTTAAAGTCGCCGCTGAGCGTTTGGCCGGTGTTAGCATCCAAATATTGTGAACTGGCACGAGAGTCGTATATGGTTGATGGGGCTGAAAAGTTACCGCGGCCGGTTGACGAAAAGTCATAAACAGCTGAGTGTCCGCCACCGTAACCATAAAGTACACCCAAGTCATCCTTTTTATCCCCATTGTAATCGCCACTGGTCAATTTAGAGCCGCTCCAGTCCCAGTTGCCGGGGCCACTGTCCCACCAAGCAGTAGGAAGATTAAAAGTATCGGAACCGGCGATAAAAACAAATGCACGGGTCTGATGTTCTCTGGCATAACCATAAAGCACCGCCATGTCATCTTTTTTATCCCCATTATAATCGCCACTGGTAAGTTTGGAACCCACCCAGTCCCAATTGCCTGGACCTGAATCCCACCAAGCAGTAGGTTTGTTAAAAGCGTTGGTGCCGTTGGAGGTAAAGATAAATGCTCTGGATTGATGCTGGGCGGCATAACCATAAAGCACCGCCATGTCATCTTTTTTATCCCCATTGTAATCGCCACTGGTAAGTTTGGAACCCACCCAGTCCCAATTGCCTGGACCTGAATCCCACCACATTTGCGGCGCGGCAAAGCTTGAGCCGGTGGAGGGGAAAACAAAAGTTTTAACATCACGCTGGGCGGCATAGCCATAGAGGATGCCGATATCATCTTTGTTGTCCCCGTTATAATCACCAGCGGTCAGCATGGAGCCGGCCCAGTCCCAGCTACCGGCGCCGGCATGCCACCATTCTTGTGGTGGTAAGAAACCGTCGGCACTGCCGGGAAAGACAAATAATCTCACATCACGTTGGGCGACATAACCATAAAGCACCGCCACATCACTATAGCCGTCGCCGTTGAAATCACCGGAGACGACTTTGCCGGCCGCCCAATCCCAGTTGCCTCGGCCGGAGTTCCAGACGGTAGCGGCCGCGCCGGGAATCTTTACCGGACCGGAACTGTAATGACGGCTTGTGGTTACACCGTCATTGGCAACAATATAAATATAGTAAGTTCCCGCCGGCACTTGGGTTACGTCCCAGTTGTAAGTATTAACACCATTTGATTGCGTGATATTTTGGGCGATGAGCGTGCCGTTGAAGTCTTTGTTGTCAGTATCATAATAGATAGAAACCGTCGTGGCCGGCGGCGAGTTACGTAAATCTTGCCATTTAATGGGGAAATTAGTTATAGCTTCGTCGTCGGCGCGTAAGTAAATATCGCCGATTTGAAAATTACGGATGTTGAAAATCTCAAGTGGGTCAAAGCGCAGAGTCGGTATCATCCCATTCCAACCTAAGCTACCGCCGTCAAGTTTGATTTTTTTTAAATCAATATTATATTCATGCCATTGAGGATAGACAACGATGTCATCGCTGGTCTGATAGGTTGTATCATTGTGACCGATCGGATTCCAAATAAATCGCGCCATAGAGCCTTGCCCGAAATCAAAGGGAGGGTCATAAGCCATAGTGAAAGTAATTCGGTGGTAACGGTTGGTATCAATGGGGGCGTCGACTCTTAAATAAAAATTGGGGTCGCTGTTGGTATTCGTACCTGAAAGAATGCCGTTGGCGCTTAAATTTTGCATATTATACGATTCTGACAGGTCGCTAGTCGAGTTCATATCCCATGGGTCGCCGTTTAGTGCCGTGGCAAAATCCTCGCCTCCCGCCGCATCCGGGTCAAGGATTTTTATTAAAGGAGGTGAGCGCAGTTCAAACGGTCCGGCCGCTGCTGAATTAACGCCTGACTTCCGGGCGTAAATATAATATGTTCCCGCCGGCTGGTCCGAGGCGTCCCAAGTCCAATTATTCGAAGCATTACTTGCACGCGAACCAATTAAGCCCAGGTTGCCGTTGTCAGGGTTTACGTCGTTATCCAGATAGATATCAGCGGTACCGCCGGGTGCCGTGTCGTCCCATGATACAGTTACATTATTAGCCGCTGTCGGTGCCTGATGCAGTTTGAGCCAATCTATTTGGAAATCAACACCGCTTTGGCTGGCCGGGTCTACGCGTAAGCCAACCGGGCGTCCGGTCCAGCCGCTGTTCGCGCCCAAGTCAATGCGAAAAGTGTTCCAGCCTGGATTCAAAGAATGGGTGGCATATCCGTAGCTTGTCCAAGTTTGATTGTAGAACCAATAAACCTGGAAAATCGTGCTGGCGCTGGAATAGATCCTGACGCTTA
Source organism: uncultured Actinomycetes bacterium (assembly GCA_913009475.1). Taxonomy (GTDB): domain Bacteria; phylum Actinomycetota; class Aquicultoria; order CAJVYJ01; family CAJVYJ01; genus CAJVYJ01. Next base: position 23,390 of record CAJVYJ010000004.1, read on the forward strand.
AGTAGCGATATTTAGAGGTATCTATCGGATGGCGCATACCGTCGCGTCCATTCGGCCAGGCATCAAGATAGCCCGGGAAATCAACAAAGAAATTAGGGTCATTGCCCGATGTTTGACCGGAGATGACACCATTATTGATGCCAAGATTCGCTATATCACCGGCATCTTCCAAACGGTAATCGTCGGTTTGGGAAAAATCCCACGGATCGGAAAATTCATCGATGGCGAAATCACTGGATTCAGCTGCTACCGTCGCTTGTGTCGGACTAGTTATGGCGATTGCGCCTAAAGCAGTGCCGGCAAATAAAGCGCTCAATGTCAAACTTAACATAACTGTTATGAGCAGAGTAATAAAAATGTTTTTTTTCAATATTGGTAACCTACTTTTTGTCAGAACGATAGTTAATTACCCTTTTTATCGACATTTAAGGACGCTTTATTAAAGAAAGAATATTTCTGTCTCATATTTTTTGGCCTAACCAAGCAGGGAAGCAAACTGAATTTTTATCTGTAAATAATAGTTAATAATCTTCCATGGGTTTACGTCCATAAAACGTTTTTTTAAAATCAATAAAATAAATCTCTTATAACAAAAAACATTGCTATCTCTTAGTTGAATCTGATATTAATAACCGAAAAAAATATAAACAAGCTAGCAATACTCCCGCACTCTAGAGTGCGGGAGTATTGCAGTTAGATAGGTATATCTTTTGCAATTCTAACAAATATCTTTACTATTTGTAAATTTTTAGTAGCGGGATGTATTTATCTGTTTCATTGATTTTTAATGTTATATTGTAGTTAATACACTAAGAATATTGCTGGGGCTCCAGCCGAATCGGGGATGGCATGAAAAAGGATTGCGAAATAATTGGAGTCGAAAATATTTAGGGGTGGGAGAAGCTAGAGCTTTCTATTGTCGGTACCATAGTACGATATTCCCGCGGTCTGACACTGGTTTTCCAGTGGCCGCTTAACTGGGCTATCATAATCCCGGCCAGGAATGAGCCGACAAGTATAAAACCGTAAACAGCCGGCGTGAGCCGGCGGCCGATGGCCCTAACCGCTAACGCCTCCCGCCTTTGACAACTAGCCACCCCTGCCAACAAGG
>CAJVYJ010000005.1 GCA_913009475.1 uncultured Actinomycetes bacterium
CCGTTTTGAGTCAGGTTTGATTGTTGATATTCAGCCTCCGGATATTGAAACAAGAATCGCTATATTACGTAAGCAGGTCCAAGCTAAAAATTTAAATGTCGCCGATGATATTCTGGAATTAATAGCCGCCAAAATACAATCCAATATTAGAGAGCTTGAGGGAGCGCTTATAAGAATAGTTGCTTATTCGTCGCTCACACATACTAAAATATCGATTGATATAGCCAATAAAATGTTAAATGATATATTTCCGGACCAGAGTGGGCGCCGGGTGTCGGTTGATATAATAATCAAAGAGACTTGTTTTTATTATAAAATCTCACAAACTGAAATAATAAGTAAAAAAAGAACACAAAAAATTGTACTGCCCAGACAAATAGCTATGTATTTATCAAGAGAATTAACGGATTCATCACTACCGAAAATCGGTTCTAAATTCGGTAACCGTGATCACACAACTGTAATTCATGCCATTAATAAGATTGAAAAACTATTAAACGAGCGTCGTGATGTATTTAATCAAATTAAAGAACTAACTAATAAAATTAAAAAAAGATGTTGATAAATTGTTGATAATCAACCCTTTATTTACATATTAATTAGATATAAAATCTTGTTAGATAAATAATAACAAAAATCTTAACAGTATTAGTTGATAATAACTTGCATAAAGAGGTTTTATCCACAAAGACACAGCACCTATTATAACTACTAATTTATAAATATAATAAATAATAGAAAGGTGTAAATTGTTAATTAAATGTTTGCGCGATGATATATTATCAAAATTACAGATTGTTCAAAAAGGTACCGCTAACCAAACAACCCTACCGATTTTATCAGGTATATTACTTAAAACCGATGAAAATATCTTAAGGCTTCAAGCTACCAACCTGGAAATATCTATAATGGCTACAGTTAAAGCTTCAATAACAAAACCCGGTATGTCGGTATTTCCCGCTCGGTTGCTAGTGGATATTATTAGGTTATTACCTCCGGGTCAACTGGAAATAGGTCACGATGAAAATGAAGATAATGTTGTTTTTATCAGAAGTGAAAATACTGAATTTAAACTTAAAACCCAAGCGCCGGAAGATTTCCCTGAATTTCCTGAGGTTGAAAAAGAAGCAGAAATAATAATTAACACTGATGTTATTAATAAAGTCCTAAAACAAACCCTAAAAGCAGTTTCTAAAGACGAAACCAGGCCGATATTAAACGGCATCCTATTCTCAATTAAAGAAAATGAGATAACTGTTGTCTCAACAGACAGTTATCGTCTGGCTTTGAGTAAAATTAAATTGAAGAATAAAATAAAAGAAGACCAAGATATTGTTATACCCTGGAGAGCCCTGGATGAATTTCAAAAAATTATTTCAGCCGGCTCTAAACAAATCACATTGATTCTGGGAAAAAACCAAGCTATATTTAAGTTAGATGATATTATACTTATTTCACGACTACTAGAGGGACAATTCCCTAACTATCAACAACTTTTACCGACTGAATTTACGATCACGGCGGAAATCAGACGGGAAGACCTTGTGGCCGCTGTTACCAGAGCCTCTCTTATAGCGCAAAAAAACCAATCCGTTAAGTTAAATTTAACGGATAAAAAATTGACGATCAGTGCGCAATCAGCTGGAATTGGCGAAACAACTGAAGACCTGGGAATCAAATCCACAAAAGGAACTGAGATCGAAATAGCTTTTAATTCACAATATCTACTGGACGGTGCTGCCAGTGTTAGTACTGATACAGTGATTTTAGAGTTAAACAACTCGGTCAGTCCCGGTCTGATAAAGTCACTTAAAAACAATGACTCCCTGTATTTGATAATGCCTATAAGGGTAAATTAACCGTGCTGATAAAAATCAACGATGTCATAACGGAATGTCTTGATGAACCTAAATTAGGCTTAAAATTAAATGAGAACAAAGCGGTTTTATTCTGGAACGAGGTTGTTGGTGATGATGTCGCCAAAAACACTCGACCCACCGCCGTTAGAAACAACATCTTGTTCGTAAGCACCAATAATCCCGTCTGGGCCCATCAATTAACCATAATGAAAACCAAAATCATTGAAACTGTTAATAAAAAACTTAAAACAACCATAAAAGATATAAGGTTTCAACCACGAGGAATAAATTAACCTATATTTGAACGCAACCAGCTTAATATGTGATAAAATTATATAAAAGATCAAAGAAGGGAGAAAGATAAGTATTGTCTAAAGATGCTGCTTATAGTGGTAAAGATATAACCGTACTTGAAGGTCTGGAGGCGGTAAGAAAGCGCCCCAGTATGTATATTGGCAGCACTGGCCCCAAGGGACTTCACCACCTTGTTTACGAGGTTGCCGACAACAGTATAGATGAAGCCCTGGCAGGCTATTGTAATAACATAGAAGTAACTATCAACAGTGATAACTCGATTACCGTAATTGATGACGGCCGGGGGATCCCGGTTGATGTTATCCCAAAATATCAACGCTCGGCGGTCGAGATAGTTTTGACGATACTACACGCAGGTGGAAAATTCGGCGGCAAAGGCTATCGTGTCTCCGGCGGCTTACATGGTGTGGGTTTGTCGGTTGTTAATGCCTTATCAAGCTGCTTGAATGTTGAAGTAAGGCGTGACGGAAAAACCTACGTCCAAGAATACGCCTATGGAAAGCCCACAACCACTCTAAAAGAAATCGGTAAGAGCAATAAGACCGGCACTACCATCACCTTTTTTGCCGATGACCAAATATTTGAGAGTGTAGAATATAATTTCGATGTATTAGCGCAGCGATTGCGTGAAACCGCCTTTCTAAACAAAGGATTAAATATATCTCTTACCGACAAAAGGTCGGGGCAAGAAAAAAAAGAGGTTTTTAATTACCAGGGCGGCATCGTTGATTTTGTAGCCCACCTGAATGAGAAAAAAACGCCGCTGCAAAAGAAGATAATATATTTTGAGCGCAAAGAGCCTGATGCCGAGGTTGAGATAGCTATCCAATATAACCAGAGTTATATGGAGAGTATTTTCACCTTTGCCAACAATATCAATACCCATGAAGGCGGGACCCATCTTATTGGTTTTAAAAACGCCTTAACCAGGACTATGAACGACTACGCGCGCAAAAAAAACCTATTAAAAGATAATGAAAGTAATCTTTCCGGGGAAGATATCCGCGAGGGTATTACCGCGGTGGTCAGTGTAAAACTTAAAGAACCCCAGTTTGAGGGCCAAACAAAAACCAAATTGGGCAATACCGAGATCAGAGGCTTGGTTGAAAGCGCGATAGGTGAAAAATTAGGCGAGTTCTTAGGTGAAAACCCACAAATCGCCAAACTTCTAATCTCAAAAGCGATTACCGCTACCAGGGCCAGAGCGGCAGCCAGAAAAGCTCGTGAATTAACCAGAAGAAAATCATTACTTGAAAGTACTTCATTACCCGGTAAACTGGCTGATTGTTCGATAAAAGACCCCAGGTTAAGCGAGATCTATTTAGTAGAAGGTGATTCAGCCGGTGGTTCGGCCAAACAAGCCAGGGACAGAAGCTTCCAAGCTATATTGCCATTAAAAGGCAAGATCCTAAATGTGGAAAAAGCGCGCCTTCATAAAATTTTAAACAGTATCGAAATTCAAGCCATGATAACCGCCATGGGTACCAGTATCGGTGAGGAATTTGATCTTGACGGTGCCAGATATCACAAGATAATAATCATGACTGATGCCGATGTGGACGGCTCTCATATCAGAACACTTATTCTTACTTTCTTCTATCGCTATATGCGAGAGATGATTGAAGCTGGTTATATTTATATTGCTCAGCCACCTCTATTTCGCGTCTCTCATAAAGGTAAGCATCGCTATGTTTATAATGAGAAAGAACTGGAAGAGACGACAAAGATGTTTAGTGGAAATAAATTAAGTATACAGCGTTACAAGGGTTTAGGTGAGATGAATCCCGAACAATTATGGGACACGACCATGGATCCGGAAAACAGGACGCTTTTAAAAGTAAACATGGATGACGCGGTTTCAGCTGACGATATTTTTACTACCTTGATGGGAGATAAAGTTGAGCCCCGCCGTGATTTTATTTTAAAGCACGCTAAAGACGTGCGTTTTCTGGATATTTAAGAGTGATGGTAAATCAAATTGGTAAAAATTTAGAGAAAACTAGAGAAGAGAGTCGCCAAAAAACAAAGAGCACAATGACAAAGATCGGCTTACTACTACTTTTTTTAAGCATAGCCGTGGCGGCCATTTTTATGTATATGTTTTATATAAGTCCCAAGCATGTAATTGATATTATTGTGGTCAGTGTGGCCATTATCTGTAGCTCGTCTTTGTTTTACTTGGGTCTGGCAAGAATTTTTTAACTGATAATGAGAACGTGTACGAAAGCGTGAGATGCAAGACAGACGATAGTCGAGGTGAGGGAGCGTAGTTTTGTTACGTAACCGAAACGAGACCGAGGATAACCGGGGTCCCCACAAAGTATTACTTTACTTTGAGGGGTGGAGCGCCGCAGATTGAGTTAAATGTAATAAAGTCTCAGTAGTTGTTGTTAAGTAGGACACGACCAAGTGCTTGAGATGCAAGGCAGACGAAAGTCGAGGTGAGGGAGCGTAGTTTTGTTACGTAACCGAAACGAGACCGAGGATAACGCCGCAGATTGAGTAGTTGGTCGTGTCCTAGGAGGAGAAGATATTGGAACCTGTAATGGGGAAAATCAATGTAGTTGATATCGAAGACGAGATGAGCGGCTCGTATATAGATTACGCGATGAGCGTTATCGTCGGCCGCGCGCTCCCCAATGTATGTGACGGACTCAAGCCTGTTCATCGCCGGGTCCTATACGCCATGTTCGATCAAAATATGTTACCGAACAAACGTTATGAAAAATGCGCCTCTACGGTCGGCGAAGTTCTTAAAAAATATCATCCTCACGGGGATTCGGCTGTTTATGACACCCTGGTGCGTATGGCTCAGGATTTCTCCTTGCGTTACCCACTCATCGACGGCCAGGGCAACTTTGGTTCCATTGATGGTGACTCAGCCGCGGCTTATCGTTATACCGAGGCTCGTCTATCAAAAATTGCCATGGAAATGCTGCGTGATATTCAAAAAGACACGGTTGATTTCGTACCCAATTTTTCCGAGACCGCGGAAGAGCCGGCGGTATTACCGGCACGCTTTCCCAACTTATTAGTAAATGGTTCATCCGGTATCGCGGTTGGTATGGCGACCAATATACCCCCACATAACTTGCGAGAAGTAATCGACGGAACCATTATGATGATGGAAAACCCCGAAGTAACAGTAGAAGATTTAATGACGGTTATCAAAGGTCCGGATTTTCCGACTTCAGGTATAATTACCGGCCGTAAGGGCATTGTCGATGCCTATAAAACCGGACGCGGCAGTATAAAAGTCAGGGGCCGGGCCGGCATCGAGGAACTAAAAGGCGGACGGTCGCGAATTGTCATCAGCGAACTGCCTTATCAGGTAAACAAAGCCAGGCTGGCCGAGAAAATAGCACTACTGGTCAGGGAGAAAAAAATAACCGAACTGTCCGATCTTCGCGACGAGTCGGATCGTAACGGCATGCGCTTGGTGTTGGATCTAAAGCGTGACAATATACCTCAAGTTGTTCTAAACAAACTATATAAACACACACAGTTGTCGGTAAGTTTTGGGGTTATTATGTTGGCGCTGGTAGACGGCGTACCGCGTGAGCTTTCCTTAAAGCAGATGATCGAGTACTACATCAAGCATCAAAAAAATGTCATAACCAGGCGTACCCAATATGAGCTGCGGCAAGCGGAGAGCAGGGCTCATATTTTAGAAGGCTTTTTAGTCGCCTTAAACCATTTGGATGAAGTCATTAAAACGATTCGCGCTTCTAGTACGCCCGATATCGCCAAAGAACAACTGATAGAAAAATTTGAACTAACTGAAATTCAGGCGCAAGCGATATTAAATATGCGCTTACAGCGTTTGACCGGTTTGGAAAGAAAGAAAATCGAGGACGAATACAAAGAGCTTATTAAGCTCATAACTAAGCTGCAGGGGATTTTGGCGGACGAAAAAAAGATATTGGCGATTATAAAAGAAGAGCTCTTAGAGGTAAAAAAAGTACACGGTGATGAGCGGCGGACACAGATTACCGACGCCGTTGGTGAATTGGACATAGAAGACCTGATAGCCGAGGAAGATATGGTAATAACCATTACTCACTCCGGATATATTAAGCGCCAGCCGGTTAGCAGTTATCGCCAGCAACATCGCGGCGGCCGCGGCATATTGGGACTGAATCTTAAAGAGGGCGATTTTGTCGAGCATTTATTTATCTCCTCTACCCACCACTATATTTTATTTATCTCAACGCGCGGTAAAGCCTATAAATTGAAAGTTCACGAGTTGCCGATGGGCAGTCGCCAATCAAAAGGGCAAGCCATCATTAACGTGCTTCCCTTTATTCCCGGCGAGAGGATCGCCGCGGTTATTACCACTAAAGATTTTGAGCACGGCAAGTATTTAATCATGGGAAGTAAGTTGGGCCGGGTCAAGAAGACTGATTTTAAATTATATGATACGGCGCGACGCGACGGCATCATCGCGTTGACTCTGCGCGATGATGATGAGCTGATTGGGGCTAAGTTGACCACCGGTGAAGATGATATTATATTAGTTTCCACCCAGGGGTTGGCTATCCGTTTCAGCGAAGACGATGTTCGCCCCATGGGCAGAACAGCTTCAGGTGTCAGGGGCATGAGAGTCGACGCCGACCATGAGGTCTTGGCTATGGAAGTGGCACGCGATGAAGCCGATTTATTTGTAATAACCGAGGATGGCTATGGCAAGAGGACCTCCATCGCCTACTATCCGCGCCGGCATCGGGGCGGCAAGGGCGTCAAGACCATCAAATCGATTGTTAAAAAAGGCCGGCTGGCCGGGGTGAAAATGGTTATGCCCAGCCATGAGCTGATGGTAATTTCTAGTGAAGGCATTATCATCCGCTGTCCCGTTGACGGCATCTCGCGCACCAGGCGAGATACGCAAGGGGTAAAAATCATGAACCTTAAAAAGAACGACCGCGTCAGCGCTTTGGCCAGGGTTGTCGCCTCCGAAACCAAAACCGAGGGCGACGCTGATGAAGAAGAGGAAGTTGAAGTTGATAGCGAAGATACGAATAGCGACGACACCTAGAAGCCGAGACTCATTCGCTCCTGGTTAAACTTTCCATTTAGAGCGACAGTTATGTGTTATTTCCATGTCTTTTTTTGCTTTTATCAACCCCCTCCCCCACCCTCAACGCTTTCACTCCTGTCATTCCCGATCGGAATCGGGAATCCAGCGTTTTCAACCTACAAGAACAGCAACTGCGCATCTATAAATCATCTCCCTGTGGTATAAAGAAACTAAGAAAGACGGGAGCGTTTACATTGAAGCTGGAACAGATAGGGCCGTGCGCTTATCTCGTACCGACCTCTTATAAAAAGGGATGCGGGTACCGGGAATCATCTATGCCAACGAAACGCTGTTGGAGCAAGCGCTTGATGATAAAGCGGTTGAGCAAGTTGCCAACGTCGCTTTCTTGCCGGGAATCGTCAAAGCGTCTATGGCGATGCCGGACGTCCACCGGGGTTACGGCTTTCCTATCGGCGGCGTCGCGGCAATCAGGGTTGAGGGCGGCGTAGTTTCACCCGGCGGTGTCGGCTACGATATCTCCTGCGGAGTGCGCCTGTTGCGGACAGACTTAATCGCCGATGAGGTGCGCCCGCGCATGCCGGAGATAATGCGTGAGCTAAGCAGAAATATTCCCAAAGGTTTGGGGACTAAAGGAAAAATCAAACTTTCTCGCGCGGATATCGAGCGTGTATTAAAAAAAGGCGCGGCCTGGGCGGTAGAAAACGGTTTTGGCCGGCAGCAAGACCTGGCGGTTATCGAACATGGCGGTACCTACATTAACGCCGACGCGGATATGGTTAGCGAGCACGCCAAAGAACGGGGCCTGTCACAACTGGGCACTATCGGCTCCGGCAATCATTTTGTTGAAGTCCAAGAGGTCAAGGAGATATTTGAGCCTAAGTTGGCTGAAAGGTTCGGGGTTTTTGTCGGCCAATTGGTCATTATGATTCATAGCGGTTCTCGCGGGTTAGGGCATCAGGTATGCACGGATTATTTGCAACAAATGGCTAAAGTCGTCAGTAAACTACAGCTAGACTTACCCGATAAGCAATTGAATTGCGCACCGATAGGTTCGCCCGCTGGGCAAAGCTATTTAAAAGCCATGGCTGCCGCCGCTAACTTCGGTTTGGCGAATCGCCAATGCATCGCGCATTTGGTCAGAGAATCTTTTGAGTATCTCTTTCAGGCCGGTGCTTATAAATTGGGTATGGATTTAATCTATGACGTATCTCACAATATCGCTCAGATGGAGACCCATAAAATAGACGGGGTTCCAGTAGAGCTATGCGTCCATCGTAAAGGCGCTACCCGAGCGTTTGGCCCGGGGAGGCCGGAAGTAAGCAGCAAGTATCGCGATGTCGGTCAGCCGGTAATCATCCCCGGCGATATGGGCAGGGCCTCGTATCTGCTAGCCGGCACCCGGAAAGCGATGGAGAAGACCTTTGGCTCAACCTGCCACGGGGCCGGGCGGCTGATGAGCCGTAAACGGGCCAAACAAGAGATGCGCGGTTCCGAGCTGAAGCGGCAGTTGGCGGCGGCGGGTATCATCGTCGAAGCCGGCAGCCTTAGCGGCTTGGCTGAGGAAGCACCTTATGCTTATAAAGACGTCAGCAATGTTGTGGATGTCTGCCAACAGGCCGGCATATCCAAAAAAGTCGCCCGCATGCGGCCCTTGGGCGTCCTTAAAGGCTAGAAGTGTGTCTAAATATTCCCGACTCCGATTGGGAATCCGGCACCTATTTATTTCTCCCTCCCCCTGGACGGGGGAGGGCTGGGGTGGGGGTGAATATTATCTACGACTACGATTAGTAATCCACGACCAAGCTTGTATTTTTTATCCCCTCTATCAAGTGGGGATAAAGGGGTGTGTAGTATAATTCGACCTAACGATAAGCGTATGGCTAGCTTATAATTGATTGCTTAATAACTATGCTCTTTGACAGCTTAACAACTACTCTGTCTAATACCTACCGAGGGATTGAAGAGAAGCGCCAGACGAGCCGGCGCGCTACATGTATATCATTGCAGGCGACGATTTCGTTACAGGCTTAGAAATAACCTTGGTCAATTCCGGGAAATATGTGTCTGAAGTCGGCAGCGCGAATAATTCTTATTTTTTGTAGCTCTTTTAAGTTTAAAAGATGATGGTCACCAGAGACAATTAAGTTAGCTTTAAGTTCTACGGCGCATTCTAAAACTCTGTTATCCGGCTCGTCAGTTAATAGGTTAATTTTATTTTTTGGCTTGATGATGGCGGCTATACGGGCAATCTGTTTTAATAAATCAACTATGTCGCACTCGTCAACTTGAAATTTTACTCTTAGTTTATTAGCAACCTCCGCCATTATAGCCGGAGAGGAACAAAGCTGGAATTTTCGTCTAACCGCCAAAAGATAAATTTCAGCGGGAGGGCCGCCGGGAAATAGGAAAGCGGAAATATAAATGTTAGTATCGAGTACGGCTTTAACTATTGTTTCTGGCTTCATGAATTAGTCGTTCAACGTCTTCCTCGGTGGAAATTTGCAGTCGTAGTGCTTGCCGGGAGATTTTTGCTTGTAAACGATAGAACTCTTTTTCTTCTCTGGTCTGTTTATACAGTTTAATCATTTCGCGGAACAACTCGCTTTTAGTTTTCCTTTCACTTTTAGCCAGACGTTCATACTCTTCGGCTATTTTTGGAGGCATCGAAAAACCTAACACTTTAGTTTGTCTGGACATAATATCCTCTCAAGTTAAACTAGTTAAACTATAATCACGATGTCTGCTCTTGTCAAATTTAATCTCAAAAATATTGATGGTCATTTTTGCAAAAAACTGGATTCCCGATCAGGGTCGGGAATGACAGTAATGAAAAAGGGGCCAGATCTTCAATCTTGACAATTCGGGGGGAATACCAGTTCAGACTATATTATCAACTGTTGCGTTATTCGCCAGACGTGCCGGCGCGCTACATATTTGTCATTGATGAACATCTAATACCTACCGAGGGATTAAAGAGAAGCGCCAGATAAACTGGCGCGCTACACGTTTATCATTGCGGTCGTTATCTTTATCCTGGCTCTTGTGTAGGGGTGGAGCTGGTCTCCACCCATTTGCCTACGTATCATCTCGCCGCGCCTCGCCGGACGACACACTATCCGAATTGGCGCTAATCGTCGGAAGCATTCAGGCAGGCTCTGCGAGGGATTGAACATTATTATGGTTATTTTGTAAAAAAACTGGATTCCCGATCGGGGAATGACATGTGGAAGTAGGCCGGTATGATAAGCTTAAGCAACCAACTCTTTATCTTTGACATAAATTAAACCGGATTCTAAAATATGGCCTAGAAAGTTTGTCGGACGAGCATTATCAAGTTCTTTTAAGCTAAAAAAATGAACCTCGACATCGATATCGCAATTCAGTTTTATTTCTGAAAATAGCTGCGCTTTTTCTTCCAAACTTTTATTATCAAGATCGGTGGAGACGACTCCCAGGTCGATATCGCTAAATTCATGCGGTACCCCGCCGGCATAGGAGCCAAAAAGAATAACATAATCAAGTTCAATTTGTTTCTTTAAGTATTTGATGACTTTTAAAATTATGTTTCTAAGCTCAGCTTGTTCCTTAACCATTTCAACAACTCCTGACTTCGTGTTAAGTAATCGCCGGCAATTTCTTTATTAATATTGTTTGCCATATCAGCGATTTGTTCTGGGTAACGAGTTTCCAGATAATAAAAACTTAATCTCGAGAGTGTTTCCGCCTGTTCGGTGGAAACATCCAATTTTGCCAATCTAGCAAGTTTAAGCAAATCATGAATTCTAGAAGCGTGGTCGAAAACCCAATCTACGGCGTTATCCTCGGTCTCATTTCGGTTACGTAACAAAACTACGCTCCCTCACCTCGACTTTCGTCTGCCTTGCATCTCACGCTCTCGGCCACGTTCTCATTATTGACCGGCCGATGTTACTTTTCGGCCGGAAGTCTAGGCGGGAACTTGCCTGTGGATTCAATGATTAACGCTTTTAATGTTTTTTCTAAAGCTTGTTGGCAAGTAAATAAAACATATAGAAAACGGCCGCTGCTTAGCATAGCCTTAGCGGTTTCAATATCGTACGATGCCAGATTAACCAATAGTCGGCGTCTTTTCGCATATTACCATTATATGAGACCAGAAAGTTAAATCAAGTATGCGATGGTGTTTAAACAGGCTTCGCGCAGGATGGAACATTATTATTGGTCGCCTGTCGGCGCAAAATACCTGGATTCCCGCCTCCGCGGGAATGAAAAGTATATTTTTAGGACGTTGTTTTCCGGCGGGGCCTAATGAAAAAGGGGTCGGATCTTCAATCTTGACAATTGCCAAGCTTGTTACCAGGCCATTTCGTAAAAAAGGGGTCGGATCTTCAATCTTGACATTTCGGGTAAATAGCGATTGGGGGGACGTTATTGCCCGTTTCATACGTGTTTCCCGTTTCCCGGGCGGGCACGAGGGCCCCGCCCCTACAAAATACGCGCCATCGCTACGCGTTCATCGCCTCGCCGGACGACCACTATCCGAATTTTCGCTAATCGTCGGAAGCATTTAGGCAGACTCTGCGAGGGATTGAAGCTAATTATGCATGGATGCTGTTTGCCAATATTTACCTTGACTATCTGGACAAATAACTATTAAATAAAAACTAGCGGATTGTCAGATACGCAGTTGATATTGTTATTTTTTGCAACGATAAAGTTACGGAAAAAGCCGGAGCTTAGCTTAGAGCCCGTTTGCTCTTGCCGAAGAAGAAAAATATTGAAGTTGCGTAAGTATTTTAGGAGGTTGCTATGCAGGCAGCTAAAAAAGAAGTAAGCGAGCTTCTGGCGCGGTTACCGGAAGATTGTACCTTAGACGATATTCAATATCATCTTTACGCACTGCAAAAAATTGAGAACGGCTTAAAAGACGCGGATGCCGGACGCGTGATTACGCAAAAAGAGGTTGAAAAGCGAATGTCAAAATGGCTCGACGAGAAGTAGTCTGGTCATATGAAGCTACAAACGATCTTGAAGCGCTTGCCGACTTCATCGCTAAGGATTCCGCCTTTTATGCCGGCGCTTTTGTGGCCGAAATCCGTGACGCCGGGCGAACACTGAGTGAGTTTTCCGCCAGAGGTCGAGTTGTTCCCGAATTGAATCGCTCGGATGTTCGGGAGCTCCTCATTAAAAATTATCGCATGATCTATTTAACCGAAGAATGTCGGGTTATAATATTAGCGTTTATTCACGGTTCAATGAGGCTGCGAATATTTAGCAAATAGAGCACGAAGTACCGATTTGTCCAGGTGGAATCGATTCTCGCAAAGATCATAATCGCACTTTGACAGCTTAATAACTACCTTTAAAATATAAATTACGGCAACTTATAGCTGAGCCACTTGACAAAAAAATGAGATTCTCGAAATTGGCTGTAAATCTGCTGCTAAAGATAGTCAAAAATAGGGCACTATCGAAGAACATCTAATACCTACCGAGAGATTGAAACAGGAACAGATAGGCAACACACTCGTAGTCGCTCGCATCGAAGAACATCTAATACTTGGAGTCTGTCTAAACGCTGCGCTCCGGCTGCAAATCCGGAAGTAGCGGCCGCCGACTTTGTTCCGGCGCTTCCGAGTAGCTATCGCTACGCGGTCATCACCGCGTCTCGCCGGACGACCACTATCCGAATTGGCGCTAATCGTCGGAAGCGTTTAGGCAGGCTCTGCGAGGGATTTTTATAAAGCGTCAGTCGAGCTCCCGCGCCTGAAAATGGGGTCAAATCTTCAATCTTGACAATTGCCAAGCTCGTCACCAGGCGATTCTGTAAAAAAGGGGTCGGATCTTCAATCTTGACATTTCGGGTAAATAGCGACTAGGGGACGTTGGTTTCTCCTGGGGTCTGGTGGAATGGGTTTGGTTCTCTCGACACTTTGGTGGGTTACTCTGGTAAAATTTGGCCCGCTTTGTTAAAATTTAAGATGATAATATGTGTGATAAAGAATTATGGAGGTCAGTTTTGACTGATTATAAATTCACTGTGGTTATTGAGTCGTGCGAAGAAGGCGGATATTTTGTTACTTGTCCGTCTCTAGTCGGCTGCCATACGGAAGGCGATACTTACGAGGAAGCAATGGCCAATATTCAAGACGCTATAAAGCTTTATTTACAGGATTTGGTCGAAGCGGGTGAGCCAATTCCAGAAAATAAATGGGAATCTTTTGCTACGGTTAAGGTTGCTGTTTGAGCAATCGCTTTCCAAGTGTTACCGCGAAGCAAGTTATTAAGGTTTTATGTCGGATTGATTTTAAGTTTAAAAGACAATCAGGCAGCCACGCTATCTATTATCGCTTAAAGGACAAACAAAGAACGGTTGTTCCTATGCATTCGAAAAAAACACTTAAGCTAAAAACACTAAAATCTATCCTAAACGACGCTGGGCTTTCGGTTGAGGAATTCAAAAAACTTTTGTAATAACAATTAGGGAATGCTGTTGCTTTCGTTGCATTACTAATTACACGCACTCATAGCTATTGAGGGATTAAAATGAAGTGTTAGACGAGCGGGCGCGCTACACGTTTGTCACCGTGCCCGTTGGTTTTGTTTCAGATTTCTTCGTTTTCAAGGTTTTTATCGATTGAGTCGTGCGGCGACGGCATACTGCATAAAGTATCGTTCCAAGCTTTGGGTCTCTTCAGGCTCACAAGTTTCGTCAAAGATAGTGTTCAGGTAGACTTCTTTTGCTCGCAGTACTTCCTTGGACCTAATGGATTTTTCCTTAATCAACAACGAGACTGTCGCGTCGAATAAATCTATTGCGCGACTTACTGCCTGTATACAACCGTCGTTGTCATTGCGACGTTTTGCGTTAAACGAACGGCCCACTTCACTGGAGATATTGCCCATTTGTTCAAAAATGCTCATTTTTGACCAGCGGTCACGGTCTACTGTATACGAATTATCCATTATTTTACTTTTTCCGCGACTAACTGGATTATCTGCTGGCGAATTTTTTCATTGTCCACCCCACGAGAGGTGTTTTGTTGTCTGGGGCGAATATTAATCATGGAATCAAACTCAATAAATTTATCCGTACTGAACTCGGCGGGGTATAGATTTATTCCCCACAAGTCGTTTTGCTGAGAACCATTTTCCAATAAGAATTGTTCCGCGTCGGCATGCATTTCCACATCGACAACAAGAAGTTTTTTTCTAAGGTCAACAACGCCTTTTACTAAAGTACCATACATTTTTTGAGCCATTTCAGATAGCTCGGTGACAGTTATAGAATCGATTTGTTTCATGATAAATAGTATAGCAGAATGGGGGTAAATTACGGAACATCTAATACCTATCGAGGGATTAAAGAGAAGCGCCAGACGAGCTGGCGCGCTACACGTTTATCATTGCGGTCGTTATCTTTGTCCTGGCTCTTGTGTAGGGGTGGAGCTGGTCTCCACCCATTTGGCTACAGCGTCTCTTCGCTTCGTTCGAGGGCAGGCTCTGCGAGGGATTGAACGGTATCAACAGTCAAATTCTGAGCGTTAACAAGATTACAGTAAACCGATAGAGCAGTCGTAAAGATACGCTGATTATGAGTTCGCCTGCTGGAACTTTAATAATAAGCTATAATCGTTAAATGACTGAAAATAAGAAAATATCCCATTGGGAAGAGCGATATCGGGACCAAGACGTCGAATCCATGCCTTGGTATAATCCTCATCTCGACCATGACCTGGTGGCGACCTTAGCGAAGATGAAGCTCACCGGCGGCAACTTTCTCGACCTGGGGGCGGGCCCCGGCACTCAAGCCATTGCCCTGGCGCGCCGCGGCTTTAAGGTCACAGCGGTCGATATATCACCGACCGCTGTCGAAAAAGCCAAGCAAAGGGCCGGAAGAGAAGGCGTATCAGTTGATTTTCGCCAAGACGATATTATCAAGACAAAGTTAAACAGCGGTTATGATTATATCTTCGACCGCGGCTGCTTTCACGTACTGGCGCCGGAAAACCGCGCTGATTATGTGATGGCAATCCGTAAACTTTTAAGAAAAGGCGGCTTCTTGTTTCTCAAAACCTTCAGTTATAAGCAGGAGGGAAAGGAGGACCCTTATAGGTTTCACCCCAGCGATATCAGAAAATTTTTTGGCCCTTGGCTTAAGGTCGTATCTATCAAGGAATCTTATTTTGAGAGCACCCTGGAATCAAACCCTAAAGCATTATTTTGCGTACTCGAGAATAGTAAACTATGAGTATCAAAAATGAACAATAATTCAAGGGCGTCTTGCCGTGTTTCTTGAATACGTTTGTTAAAATCAAACTATTTATTTATAATATGGTTACCGGAAAGGGGTGAACGACCATTAAAGAAGATGGGTTGCCCTCGTTTTTAATATTTGTCAATTCCTTTCGCTGGATAACATGGCTACTGGCCGTTGTTCTCACCATACTTGAAGTCACTCCAGAATTTTCCTTAACCGGCGTACTGGTTTTGTTTGGGCTGGTATTCATCTACAATCTCGTTTTTACGTTTTTTCCGCGTCAGATTGAAAAACAGTTGCGCCGCTTACCGCCTCTCATCTTGCTGGATGTTGCTTTTTGCACTTTTTTACTCGGGGTCTATGGTTGGCGCTCACCTTTTTTTCTTTATACTTTCGCCCCAATTTTATTGGGCGGTTATCTATGGCAGTTAAAGGGTGGATTTATTGTCGCTTTTTTTATGGGTGCCGGTTATCTTTTAGTGCAACCGATTAACGGCTATCAGTGGTTTGAGCTTAAACAGCTAGGTCTTTTGGATAGCCACATCTCCCATTCTTTCGATTATTTCTTAATCGCGACGTTTTTTTCATATCCGACTTTATTGTTGTCTCGCTTAAATAAGATTAATAAAGGTCTCTTTGAGACGCGCTCTCAGCTGGAAACCTCTAAACGTAAGCTGGAAACGCTGCAAGAGGTAACCGGGGCCATCCAAGCCAGCTTAGAGCTGGATAAAATCTTGAAAAAGATTGTTGTCTCGTTGGTAAAATATTTAGAATATGACGGCGCGGCGATCGGCTTGGTCGATGAAGGAGCGGGCAACAAGATAGATTGGCTTTTTTCAGAACCTGACGCCAATCTTTGCTTTGATTTGGAAAGAAACGCGGAGTCGCTGTTTTTCTCCGAATTATTGAAGACGAAAAAGCCATTAACCAGAATCGATATAGAGCCCGATGACAAAATTTTCAAAGTTACCAAAACGAAAAACCTCACCGCTTTTCCCTTGATTGGACAAGATCAAAATATATTGGGGGTATTGCTTATCTGCAGCCTAAAATCCAATAAAATAGTTAATGTCAGCAACTTTGAATTGCTTAGGTCTTTTGCCCAACAAGCCGCTATTGCCATTGATAACGGCCAACGTTATAGTCATTCTCGCGAAGACGGAGTTTTTGGTGAACGCTTGAGAATCGCCAGTGAGATGCATGACAATATAATTCAAAATCTATATGGCATTAAGTTATTTTTAGACGCGTGCATAAAAGACGCGAGCAAAACCCCCGAATTAGCTAAACGGCTGGCAATGATGCGCAAAGTCTTCATTGATACCTTAAAAGACCTACGATTCATTATTGACGGCCTCTATGAAGAGCGATTGGGCCGTCGGAAACTTAAACATTTAATTAAGGAGTTGGCCTTTAGTGTAGAAAAAACCAGCCAAGTGAAGGTGGACCTATCTATAAGCGGCGAAGAGATGAAAATGTCCGCGAAGATAAAAAAAGATATCTACTTAATCATCAGAGAAGCTATCAGCAATGCGCAAAAACACGCTCAAGCCGGCCGCATCCAAATAGATATTAAATTTTCAACCAACGCAATTGAAGCGCGCGTAATCGACGATGGCATCGGCTTTTGTCCTATAGCGGTCAAATCCAACGGCCGGGGCGGTCTTGGTCTTAAGACTATTGAATCCAGGACAACTATCCACCAGGGCAACGTGGTTATTAATAGCCATAAAGGCGAAGGTACGGAAGTTATCATCATGATGCCTATTAACGGAAAGCCCGAGGTTAAAGAAACAACCTTAGAATCAGTTTAAATACAAGCGGCTATGTCGTTGACTTTTTCTTAGTAAAAGCGTAATGGCCGATTTTTTTATCGAGGCTTAAATAATCGGTAGCCAGATAAATAAAAGGTTTAGCGCGGCTTAAATCCGGCTTTCCCTCTTCGTTTAAGAGTGTCTCATCGATATGGCTGGCAACGATTTCACAGATAAAAAGATCATGAGTGCCCAGCGTCAATTTATTGTTAACCTTGCCCTCAAGGTTAACAGGACACTCAACGATTAAGGGCGGCTTAACGACGGAGGCGCTCTCGGCGGTTAGGTTGGTTGCTTGAAACTTATCGATTTCACGGCCGCTGACGGTACCGCAAAAATCCGCCTGTCTCAGAATTGCTTCTGTCGGAATATTTATGACTACTTCCGGCACCTCTAAAAGCAATTTGTGTGAATACCGCGTAGGCCTGATGCTTACGCCGACCATGAAAGGTTGGGAGCAGACGATGCCTACCCAGGCTAAAGTAATGATATTAGCTTGGCCGGATTTATCGGTCGTTGTCACTAGGGCCACCGGGGTGGGGAAAGGGGCGCCGGTAATCGATTTATTGATTTTTGCCATTATTACCTCCATTTGGTCAGCTGTTAAAGAGATTTAAGTTTAAATAAAATCGCTTAATATGTAAACACTACGATTAAAAAACGTTTTTTGCAGAGTAGTGCAATAATAGTAATGTAAAAGTAATGTAAAAGCTTAAATAGTAAAGAAAAATTGTTTTTTATTCATCATAATTCATGTAAATTATTACTTTAATGAAATAATAGATTACTATGAAGAACAAAATCCAACACACCTTTCACGTTCCTGTAATGGGAACGGGATTTACCATCGATACCCCCGTAAGAGTAGCTAAGTATGGAATATCATCCGTCATCTCTATAATAGATTATATGTTGATGGAAAAAATGCGGGGCTTTTACTGTAAAAAATTGAACATTCCTTACGAGCCGATAACTGAAAAAGACGAAGATTTCAGAGCTAAAAGAATTACGGCTTATTTAAACTTAATAGATGATATTGTAAAAGATAATTTTAATGAACTTATAAACTCATTTCCCGAAGATAGAACCGAAGTAGAAAAGTATATGGCTATGCTTCCCGATAGTTCGGAATTAAAGCAAGATTTTAATGAGATGATTAAGAGCAATAAAAACGTAAATGATATACGGAACTGGCTTCATAATAATTTACCCGTTGGAAGTATCGATGTAAATATTATGACTAAAGTTGATAAAACAAATTATTTAAATGGTGAAGCACTTCCATCTGAACACAACGATGCACACGCTTCGCTGCGCGGTTTTGCAAACAGCAAGCTAAGCTCATCTATTATCTTATCTGCAGGATTAAACCCGAGATTATACGGCTACTTCGAGAAGTTTAAAGATTTCTTTCCCGATGAAAATGGTAATCTGAAAAAGAAAATTGTTTTAAAAGTAAGCGATTACCGTTCAGCGATTATTCAAGGTAAGTATTTTGCGAAAAAAGGTTTGTGGGTTTCCGAATACAGAATTGAATCGGGATTGAACTGCGGCGGACATGCATTTGCTTCCGACGGTTTTTTGATGGGACCGATCTTAGATGAATTCAGGGTTAACCGGGAAACACTTATCGAAACAATTTTTGAGATTTATATTCTTGCACTTAAAAACAAAAACAGTGTATGCCCGCAAAAACCGCTCGATGTAAAAATAACCGCTCAGGGCGGAATCGGAACGTTTGATGAACATCAGTTTATTTTAGATTACTACAAACTCGATTCCATCGGCTGGGGAACACCGTTCCTGCTTGTTCCCGAAGTTACAAATGTTGATAAGCATACACGGGAAATGCTGACCCAAGCCAAAGAAAAAGATTTGTACTTAAGTAAAATTTCACCGCTCGGTGTTCCTTTCAACAATCTTAAAGGAAACACGAAAGACATTGAAAAGATGACGCTTGTCGATAAAGGAAGCCCGGGAAGCTCGTGCCCGAAAAAATTTCTACTTTCCAGTACCGAATTTACCGAAAAAGCAATTTGTTCTGCTTCCAGCCGATACCAGTATTTAAAATTGAAAGAACTCGATTCAAAGGGCTTGAGTCCTGAAGAACATAAAAAACATTTTACTAAAATTGTTGATAAAACGTGTCTTTGTCTTGGACTAGCATCTTCGGCATTAATCGCTAATAATCTCAAACCTGAATCAAAAGAAGCCGGAGTTTCGGTTTGCCCGGGACCAAATTTAGCCTATTTTTCAGATACTTTCTCATTAAGAGAAATGATTGACCACATTTACGGAAGAGCAAATATCATGTTTAGAAAAGATAGACCCAATATGTTTGTTAAAGAACTTAACTTATATATAGATTATCTGAATAATAAAATTTCAGAAGTCAAAAAACCATTCTCAAATAAGGATATGGACTACTTTATTAAATTTGCAAACAATCTTGAAGAAGGGATTAACTATTATAAGTCTTTGTTTTCAAATATTAAATCGAAATTTCAAGATATAAAATTAAATATTTTAAATGAATTAGACAATCTTGAAATGGAGATAAAAAATATAAATTACGAATTAATTCCTATTGATAAAAACTATCAATCAAAAACATATAAAAAAGCAATAAATTTATAGTTTTCTTAATTCTAACAAAACTGCTTAAATATATAATATTTAAGCAGTTTGTTTAATAAATTATTTTTATTTAAGATACGATAAGCAGCAAAGCTAATTAATCTGTGGTTTTTTAGACTAATAATCGAGCTTAAATAACTTCAACAGTGTGTTCAGGGAAGGCGGTTTCCATCTCTTCTTTTAATTCATTCATCATCCTGTTTAATGCTTTATTCGTAATTAAGATAATTCCACCTTGCGTGGATTTTTCAAGATTTTTAAGCACAATAAACTTTTTCTTTTCCTTCACATATCGTAATTTCTCGATTATATCAAGCTGAGCTAGAGAAAGTCCTGTTTCCTTTTCTTTAATTTTGTCTAAGATCGCCGTTATTTTTTTTACCATTTCTTTTTCCATAATGTTATTGTAATAATAACTTTCCCAAAAATCAATATTTGAAACTCCCATATTATTTCAGTTTTATAAAGAATGTAAAATTGAATAATTATTTTATCATATTTATAAATATTTAAATATTACTCAAATAACAAAAATGAGGATAAAATACGACAAGGATGGGTTCCCGGAATTGTAGGTGTTTGCTTGGTAATAGATGCTCGATCGCTTACTACTATCAATACTTTGAGCCCGGCTTTAAGCGATTTATTATTAACAAGCAGCGGATTCGCTTCACTCGGTCAAGAAGATACAATACCGACCGGGGCTCATGTTCACCAATTAAGTTTTTCAAATTAAGAGTGCTCTTTAATCACATCATAAGAAAAGCCGGAATTATTTACCGGCTTTTTTATTGTTATCCAAATCTTTTCTATAATTTATTTCTCTATAATGTTATTTTAGCAATAGCTTTAAAATAATTCGATTTAATTTAAAAATTAACATATTTATGAAAAATGAAAAATCATTGGGATAGAGATTCGGTTTTTAACGATTCATTAAACAAAATTGTTGATTTTACTTTTGATGATAAAGTAGCGAAAGTATTTGAGGATATGCTGCATCGCTCAATACCTGGATACAGTACAATAATCGGCAATATTGGAACACTTACAAAACGATATGCTCGACCCGGTAGTAATTTATACGATTTGGGCAGTTCTCTCGGAGCCGGAGCAATAGCAATGCAAAATAATTTATCCGTACCAAATTGTACAATATTTGCAATCGACAATTCTATTTCGATGATAAGAAGATGTCGTTCCTTTCTAAAAAATACATCAGATCAAAATATTCATTTGATTTGCTCAGATATTAATAACATTGTCATTAAAAATGCTTCCATTATTATACTTAATTTTACATTACAGTTTATTCCGTTAGATCTAAGAGATAACTTGATAAAAAATATATACAATGGATTACTTCAGGGCGGAATTCTAATTTTATCTGAAAAAATAACTTTCGAGGATGAAAAAAGAGACGAAAGGCAAATTGACAGGTATTATGATTTTAAACGTAAAAACAATTATTCAGAGTTAGAGATTAGTCAGAAACGGGATGCATTAGAAAATGTTTTGATCCCGGAACATTTGGAAATGCATTTTTCCCGCTTAAAATCAGCAGGTTTTATAAATATTGACCAATGGTTTCAACTTTATAATTTTGTATCGGTAATAGCAGAAAAATGAATTATTACAAAGAGTTTTACGATATATGTAAAAACATAGGTTTTGAAAATTCTATAGAGTTATTTGAAGATCCAATACTCAAGGCTTTGCATCATGGTGATTGGAATGAATGGGACTCCATCCTTAGTAAACTTCCTATTATCTCCGCTTCTCATATTGACTTGAATAAAGGTCAAATAAAAATAGGAGGAATCCAAGATTGTAATTTTGAAAATAGAATTGAATTGGAAAAACAGTTAAGGAAACTATCACCCTGGCGTAAAGGACCTTTTAATTTATTCGGAGTAGAAATCGACACAGAATGGCGCTCCGACTGGAAGTGGGATAGATTGATTAATAAGATTCAACCTTTAGAAGGCAAAACTGTTCTTGATATAGGCTGCGGGAACGGTTATCATCTATGGCGAATGTACGGTATGGATGCAGAAACAGTAATCGGTATTGATCCGTATTTGCTTTACACTGTTCAATTCTTAGCAGTCAAAAATTACATCGGCAACAAACCTGTTTGGAATTTACCAATCACATTGGAACAAATGCCCAAAAATCTTCATAACTTTGATGCAATATTTTCTATGGGAGTTTTGTATCATCAGAAATCCCCTATCGATCATCTGCTGAATATCAAATCGATGCTTAAACCGGGCGGAGAATTAATACTTGAGACTTTAATTATTGACGGGGAGCTTGGTGCATCCTTAATGCCTGAAGATAGATATGCAAAAATGCGGAATGTTTGGCTTATACCTTCAACATCCACTTTGGAATTATGGTTAAAAAAATGTGGATATAAGAATATTAGATTAATCGATATAACAAAAACAACTATCGCAGAACAGCATTCAACAGATTGGATGAAATATGAATCTTTACATGATTTTTTAGATAAAGACAACAGCAATTTTACAATAGAAGGTTACCCTGCTCCAAAACGAGCTATTTTAACGGCACTCTATAAATAATTTAATTTTATAGAAGATTTAATGGTTATCTAAGCGTCTAATAAGAATGTTTTATTAAATCAAATAAATTAAAGGATAATTCCCTTAAGAAATATTATATTAAGTAAAACAGAATTGTAATAATTTGTAGATTATAAAATGAACAAACACAATCATGTACGCATTGGTAAGATAAAGGGAATTCCACTAAACTTAGATTATTCATGGTTTATAGTATTTATACTTATAACATGGATTTTGGCGGGGAGCTATTTCCCTTCGCAATTTAAAAATTGGTCGGTATTTTCTTATTGGTCAATTGGCGCACTTACATCTATTCTATTTTTTGTAAGCGTTCTTTTACATGAACTGGCACATTCGGCATTGGCTATTCACTATAAACTTAAAGTACGAAAAATTACACTTTTTATATTCGGCGGAATTGCAGAGATATCTGAAGAACCGAAAAAACCGATACAAGAATTTTGGATAGCAAGCGCCGGACCTATTGCAAGTTTTATTATTGCATTATTAAGCTATATAATTGCAAAAGTTTTTTCAGGGAACGAACAATTCCATGCAATGTTTCAGTATCTTTTTGAAATAAATTTTATCTTGGCAATTTTTAATCTTGTGCCCGGTTTCCCGTTAGACGGCGGTAGAGTTTTTAGAGCAATTATTTGGGCAGTTACCAAAGATTATAAAAAAGCTACTGCCATATCAGCAGCAACCGGTAAGTTTTTCGGTTTCTTTTTTATTCTTCTTGGATTCTTCATTTTAATGAAAGGAGATGTTATTGATGGAATATGGATTGCATTTATCGGCTGGTTTTTAGAAACCGCTTCCGTTGCACAAGTTCAAAGACAAGTGATTAGTGAATTATTAAAAGGACATACTGTTCAAGATGCGATGGGCAAGTCTTTTGCTCTTCTTCCGTATGATACAACTATTCAAGAATTCATTGAAAACGATTTATTAGTTAGGCATAGAAGATTTTTCATAATTGAAAAGGATGGAAATAATATCGGTTTCTTAACTTTGCATTCAATTCAAAATGTACCTAAAGACGAATGGAGTACAACAACCGTAAGTGAGATCATGACTCCGCTATTAAAATTAAAAACTCTTAAGCCCAATGATGATCTAGTAGGTGCTCTTAAAGAAATGGATACTGAAGGAGTTAACCAGTTACCTGTTTTTGAAAACAATGAAATTATGGGAATTTTAAGCAGAGAAAATATTATAACTTATTTAAGCAGAATGCATAAAAATAGTTAATGATATTTATAAAAATCCATACTATATCTATCCCTTTATTTCTTATTTAATATTCAAAATACTTAGGAAGATCGGAAGAGCACACGTCTGAACTCCAGTCACACTGATATATCTCGTATGCCGTCTTCTGCTTGAAAAAAAAAAAAAAAAAACAATAATCAATGATATATAGAAATCATTATGAATACATACGAATTAAAACTACTACTTTCAA
>CAJVYJ010000006.1 GCA_913009475.1 uncultured Actinomycetes bacterium
TACTGTTTCCGAGTGTTCGATTGTGTTCTATCTGCATTACTTATATACTTATTTTTTTTTTTTTTTTTGTATTCTTCTTTTTTTTTTTAATGATACGGCGACCACCGAGATCTACACTCTTTCCCTACACGACGCTCTTCCGATCTTACCGGAAAAAATATAAGAATTTAACATTTTCCTTCACCGCCTCCAAGATTTTTCAACTTCTAATCTTATTAACGGCTATTTTTCGCCCGCTCCATATCCGCAATTATAGCCATAAATCATAGTCCATTTGGACCATGCTTTATGAGAGCCTTCGGGGTCAGGTCTTGCATATAAAGGGGCCGGATCTTATCTTACTCGATATTGAGATGCCGGTTCTTAGCGGCATCAAGGCTTGCCGGCAAATCAAGCAAGATAATCCCAACATATCTATTATCATGCTGACTATGCACGATGAGGATGAGTTTTTATTTGAAGCGATAAAAGCGGGTGCTATCGGCTATATTCTAAAGAATCACGCGGCCCGTGACTTACTCGCTCTAATTTGCTAAGCTGATGCCAAGATAGAGATTTAGGTAGATTTGGCAACTAAGCAAATATGATATACTAAACATAGTTGGAGTACTTAACAAAAGGAGGAAGTATGCCCTACAATTCCGGTGTATCTAGTAGTGCCATAGCGGCGCTGGGTGGTTTTTTTCTCGTCATGATGATAATTTATATCGCTATCTTAGTCATAAGTTTTTGGGCGTATGGTACTCTCCTCAAAGCCGCCCTTGGCCAACCTAAAGTTATGGTGCTGCTATTACTTATTCCGCTCGTAAATATTGTAATGGTTATTGTTTGGGGCTTTCAAGCGCATAATCTTTTAAAAGAGAGAGAAGCAGCTGAGAGCAACGGCTAAATAGAATAGATAAATTGTGGTAAAATGTATCTATGGAAGACTCACCAAAAAACAATGATAATAACGAGTCGAAGAAGTCGCCCCCAAAACAGGATTATGTAGAAGCCGGCGCAACTTCAGCTGAAAATAGAAAGACCTGGTTGAAATTGTCAGCTTGGGCGGCTCTATTAAGTGTTGCCGCCGGGATTATTCTACTGGCTTTACTCTTAAGCCAGGGGAAGCCTAAAGATAAAAACATCTCCTCAAAACAGAAAAACAATATCTCCCGAGAAAACAGTATTGTTAGCCCAAAACTCCAACCAAACGCGGGTGGAAATTCTTCAGTAACCCCGGATGATAATAATAACTCTAAATATGACTTTCCCCCCAAAAATCTGACTAAGGAAACGGCTAATCCAGGCGGAATCTATGAGAACCGCTTGGCTGTCAGCGAAGAACCTTTAGTCGATGAAAAACCGATGCTTAAGTTTATGCCGCTACGACTGGATTTAAGCTCCTCCCAACCGACAGGAAAGTTTTGGATAAGAAACGACGGCCGCCCTGACTTGACCTTTCACCTCACGCCCGACAATAGCCAAATTAAAGTATCACCCGCGACCGGTCGCTTAAAAACTAACCAAACTATTTATATCACCGTCACTGCCACTAATGGCGGCAAGGTTGTTATTGATACCAATGGCGGTTATGACAATGTTAAGGTGGATTATCAACCTTAACTAAAATGAGTAACTTCTTACAGCCTGCGATTTGAGATAAGATTTCTTATGCTATCAGCGATTTTCGCGATTAACAGACCAACTCTTATAGATTTTCCGCTTCTAAAAGCTTTATTCTCATCAATGTCCTCCTTTAATTGTCGTGCAAGCTTTCGGTTGGCGGCTATCCTAGCCTCGTATGATTTTTGCAGTTCACAGTAAGATTCTCGTAGCTGTTAAAAGGCTAAGACCGTGTAGTACGATCTGACTTCCCGCTTAACGATTGTCTGCATTGCTAAATAAAGCTTGGTTTCAGACGGATCGAGGTATGCCTCGGTCTAAAAAAGCCGTAAATCGTAAATCGACGGCCGTTGATACTAGCCTAATCGGGGCGAGCACGGCAAAAGTTTTGCTGTTGCTCGGCCTTCTCTTTACTTACCCCCTTCAAGGTTCGAATCCTAGAGTTCCGGCCGAAAAGTACCTTCGGCCAGTCAAAAAAGAGAACATGGCCGAAAGCGTGAGATGCAAGGCAGACGAAAGTCGAGGTGAGGGAGCGTAGTTTTGTTACGTAACCGAAGCGAGGCCGAGGATAACGTAGTAGATTGGGTTTTCGGCCGCGCTTCTAGCGCTAAACCGAAAACCAGAGAGCTTTAAACATTGCTATAATGGATTGTCAGACATTCAGAGATTTTCTTATTTCCTCAACCAAAAGAGGCAAATGATTTTCAACAGCTTTCCAAACAATAATTTCGTCAACAACATCATAGCCATGTATTAAAATATTTCTGAATCCGATAATTCGATGATATTCAGAAATCGTTTCAAGGCTTTCTTCATCAATTTGCCTGATCCTGTTTAGCGCCTCACCGATTATCTCAAAGTCTCTCTCAACCGCTCTTTGGGTGACCAAACTGTTCTGATAAGCTTTAAAATCCATCTCACAAACAAAAGCCTTTATTTCTTCGGCGGATTGGAGAATATCAACTAGGTTCTTTCGTATCTCATCGTTCATAAATGATAGTCCTCGTCTTTTCGACAGATTCTCTGAAAATAGGATTTCTGAAATGTTTATCTATGACAAGATCAACATTCCGATTGAATATTTTTGTAAGTTGTTCTTTCAGATCAAAGTATTTCTCAAAAAGATCAACTTTTTCGTCCGCATCAAAAACAACAAGTACATCTATATCGCTGTCGGATGTAAAATCACGGGTCAGATAAGAACCAAAAAGCCCGAGACGTTTCACCGGTAAAGTCCGGCAAACACGTTCAATTTCAGACTTAAACTCCAAAGGATTAATCATAATTATAGTATCACTCATTATCTGTATTGATTCAATATATAAATTTCCAACCCTTCATATAAACCCTTAATATATAAAGCGGGCTAATTACTTTTTTAGGCTTCAGTCGGCCTTTCTTGATTCCCGCCGGAGTTTATGGTGCACTTGATACGGTACGGGAATGACAGTGAGGGCAAGGTTCGAATCCGTCGCTAAACCGAAAACCAGAGGGTTTTCCAGGAGGCAGATGGTTGTACGCGTCTTACTTTTTACGTCTTACTTTTTACGAAAACGAAAGGTAAAGCCGCGTAAGACGTAAAACGTAAAAAGGGGCAAAACCCAGGTTTTACCCCTGGTAGCCCCTTTTCCTGACGTTGGATTACGGGGGAAGCCTCTTCCCCCGTAAAAAATAACCCCCATCAAGGTTCGAATCCATAACTAGCAACCGCAAACAGAGAGATTCCCAAGGAGATGGATACTAGGAAACCAAGGGGTCTACAAGGGAGCAGATGCTAGGAAGAAAATGGAACATTGGACTCGGCACTTTCGCGCCTCATTAGACCGCAACCGAGCATTTAAGCTCTAATGTTCCAATGCTCAAATGTTCTATTGCTCTGCAAATTGCGGAGCAATTTGCTGGGGGAGAAGGATTCGAACCCTCGTTAACGGAGCCAGAGTCCGCCGTCCTACCACTAGACGATCCCCCATTACTGGATAACGTGAACTATTTTAGCTGATATTTATATTCTAATAAACCATTAATTTATCGGCTGTCATTGCCGCCGAAAAATCTTCCACGAACATAAGACCTATCGTGAACCTTTGAGTCTGTAGTAGAGACGCACAAAGTGGGCATCTCTACAATAATTCTGTATTTTCTTTATTTCTTAAGAAAAGTGTTTGCTACCCAATAACCAGCCATTATACAATTATTAATAATTGTATAATGGCTGGTTATTGGGTATGCGATCAAAACGCCATTCTTTGCTTTAATCGCATAAAATAGTAAGGCAAATTGCAATGAGACCACTGACGGCAGATTATTGACCACAGTGAGGACGTTAGGCGTAGGGGCGGGTCTATGTATTTGCCTGAGTTACGTGTTGATGCGTCACGCTAATCATCAATCAAAAAAATATAAAAAAATTATAAATATTTGTTGCATTGTGGTTTTTTATGGAGTAAAGTGGTTTTTATGATAAATAAATTTGGGTTGCCGGTAAAGGATTATAGTAGACAATATACCAATTATGAGCTGCCAAAACGTAGTTTTTTTGAGGCTGTTAAGGCTTATTTTAATGGTAGTCTAGGAATCCGGTCAAAAAACTCTATGGGCCCGGTAAAAATATTTAAAAAAGGCAAGCCTTGGTTTTAGTAACTAATAATCTATTAGGGATGGATTGGTTTGTTTGTTGGTGAATATCAGCACAGTTTAGATCCTAAGGGGCGGGTAATCTTGCCGGCTAAGTTTCGTGATGCGCTTAGCGATGGGTTGGTAATGACCAGGGGCTTTGAAAATTGCATATTTATATTTTCTCAAACGGAGTGGCCTAAAGTGGAGGATAAGTTCAGGTCACTGGCGATGCTAAAGAAGCAGGCACGTATGCTGACAAGGTTCTTTTTTAGCGGCAGCTCACAG
Organism: uncultured Actinomycetes bacterium; assembly: GCA_913009475.1. Classification (GTDB taxonomy): domain Bacteria; phylum Actinomycetota; class Aquicultoria; order CAJVYJ01; family CAJVYJ01; genus CAJVYJ01. The sequence continues at coordinate 4,507 of CAJVYJ010000006.1, forward strand.
GAAGTTCCAGACAAACAGGGACGGGTAATGGTGCCGAAAAATCTGCGCGAACACGCGGAATTGGGGAAAGATATTGTCATCATTGGCGTGACAAATCGCTTAGAGATTTGGTCAAAGTCGAATTGGGAGACTTATTCGTCTGCGGCTAAAGATAGTTATGAGGACATCGCGGAAGAGTTGGCGGATATAGATCTTTGATAAATTGGGTTTTGTGAACGCGACTATAGAAGAGTTGTTGAATCTTGACAAGGGAATATCATAAACCCGTTTTGCTGGCTGAAGTCTTACAGCAATTAACTTGTAGAAGAGGTAGCGCAATTGTCGACTGCACTTTAGGCGGGGCAGGACACGCGGAAGCGATCCTAAATTTAATATCACCAGAAGGTGTTTTAATCGGGATCGACGAAGACAAAGCAGCAATAGAAGCAGCAAAGGGACGTCTAGCACGCTTCAGCCAGCAAACTTTTATTTATAAGAGCAACTTTGCTAAATTGGATGATGTTTTAAAGCAAGTGGATGTCGGCCAAGTCGATGGTTTTCTGTTTGACCTCGGGGTGTCGTCAGCCCAGTTGGACCAGGTCGATCGGGGCTTTTCTTATAATAAAGACAGCCCTTTGGATATGAGAATGGACCGCTCAACCCAGCTTACCGCGGCTGACATAGTTAATAATTACGATAAAAAAGAGTTAACAAAAATATTACACCAATATGGTGAAGAAAAATGGGCCGGCCGGATAGGAGACTTTATTGTTGACCGCCGGCGTCGCCAACGAATAGAGACGAGCCGAGAACTAGTGGAGATAATTAAAGCAGCTATACCGGCTTCAGCCAGGCGGCATGGAGGGAATCCGGCAAAAAGAACTTTTCAAGCTTTAAGAATTGAAGTCAATCAGGAGCTTAATAATCTAAAAATCGCTCTTGAGTCAGCTTTTAAATGGTTAAAGCCGGGGGGCAGATTGGTAGTGATATCTTATCACTCGCTTGAGGACAGGATAGTCAAAAAATGGTTGCGCCAAAAAGCCACAGCTTGTGTATGCCCCCCGGAAATTCCTATATGCGTCTGCGGTCGGCAGAGTGAGCTTAAGATACTGACGCCAAAATTGGTAAGGCCGACATCAAAGGAGATAGCTGATAACCCTAGAGCCAAAAGCGCCAAAATGAGGGTGGGAGGAAAACTGTAGTTATGCAGACGGCCAGACGTCTAAATATAGAGACCAATGCCAGTGGGTTGACCTTACGAACGCCCAGGGTCAACGAGATGCGTTTTGATATTCTATTCACTAAAGCGGCCTTGATGATTTTCGGTATCGCGGCGCTGGTATTTGTCTATGTATATCAGCAAACGCTGGTGACTCAGAATACGATGGAAATTGCTGAGCTGAAAGAGCAGATCAGTGATGTAAAAACTTTAAATGATAAATTAAAGATCCAGGATGTAGTCCTACAGTCCCCGGAAAGGTTAGAACAATTGGCCACGGATTCCTTGGGCATGGTGAAACCGAAAACAGTTAAATATCTGGTAATACCGATGGGAAATAAGAAAAACCATAGTCAGCCTAGTAGTAAATGGAGGTTCTTAACCAGCTTGAAAAAGATATGGCCATTAAATGGGAGTTAGGAGCCGGGTAAAAAAGTAAATGGAGGAATTATAGTGGGTGAAAAGACAAGGAAAGGGAGACCAAAAGACAGGTTGAACTTTCTTTTTTACTTTCTTCTTATCTGCTTTTTCGCGCTTGTTTATAGATTGGTTGTTATACAAGTATTGCAACGGGCTACATTTACAAAACAAGCTTTAGCTCAAAGACTGAAGGATTATGAATTATCCGCCGATCGCGGCACTATCTATGATCGCAATGGGGTAACGCTGGCTTTAAGTACTGACATGGACACGGTTTCCGCCAATCCTTATCAGATTAAGAAGAAAATGAAAGTTGCCAAAGAAATTGCTCCCATATTAGATGAGAGCCCGCGAAGTATTTATAAAAAGCTCACCAAAAAGACGGGCTTTGTTTATCTGGGTCGCAAGATAGCAAAGGACAAGACCGATCGCTTAAAAAAATTAAATATCGAAGGATTGTGGTTTTCCAAAGAAAGCAAACGCTTATATCCAGGCGCTGATTTGGCTGCTCATATTATCGGCTTCGTTGACATCGATAACAAAGGCCTGTCCGGTATAGAGTTATATTTCGATAAATTGTTAAAAGGTAAACCGGGATGGGTGAGGCAGGAACAAGATCAACTGGGCAGACCGATACCGGGCGGAGAAAATAAGTATATACCAGCCACAAACGGGCATGAGCTAGTCTTAACCATCGATAAAGAGATACAGTATAAGGCTCAACTTGAGCTTAATAACGCTATAGAGGAGTATCAGGCTAAAAGCGGCAGCGTTATTGTTATGGATCCGCGTAGCGGAGAGATCTACGCGCTGGCCAGCGCGCCTAATTTTGATTTGAATAAATTTAGCCAAGTAAAGGATAGCGCGGTTTTTACCGACCACGCGATATCGGACCGATATGAACCTGGCTCGACCATGAAAGTCATCACTGGTTCCGCCGCCTTGGAGGCAAATATATTCACACCGGAGTCCAGTTTTATTTTGCCGGGTGAGATAAGAGTAGGCGGCTGGCCGATTCACGATTCGCACGAGCGCGGTACGGAAACGTTCACGTTTAAATCGATTATCACTCATTCCAGTAATATCGGCGCGGCGACTATCGCCAAAAAATTAGGTAAATGGCCTTTATACTCATATATAAAGAAATTTGGTTTATTAAGGCCAACCGGAATTGAGCTGCCGGGTGAATCACAGGGTTATGTTCCTAATCCAAAGAATTGGTCGGCCAGCTCTCTGGCTACCATCTCTTTTGGACAAGGGATATCGGTTACACCGATTGGAGTCGCTTCAGCTTTAGCGGCAATTGCCAACGGCGGGGTGAGTGTTAAACCCAGGATAGTACGTCAAATTATCTCCGCGACCGGAAAAAACGTAAAAATCGATTCCGGTAAGAGCAAAAAAAGAATAATCTCCGCTAAAACAGCGGCTATGATGACTAATATATTAGCGGCCGCGGTGACGGAGGGGACCGGTAAGAGCGCTCAAGTAAAAGGTTATTCGGTGGCCGGTAAGACCGGTACGGCGCAGAAACCCAGCGTAGGAAAATCGGGCTACTCCGGTTATATTTCTTCATTTGCCGGGTTTACACCGGTAAAAAATCCCCAATTATTGATCCTGGTTGTTATTGATGAGCCGAAAAAGGCAATATATGGAAGCGTAGTGGCAGGCCCTGTCTTTTCCAAGGTAGCCGATTTTGCGTTACATAGGTTGAAAATTTTACCGGATCAGCCTGGAGAGGTAAATTAAATTTAGGTTGTGATATTATTTCTAAAGGAGCTAATCGCGAATATATTCCATAAACATTGTGGGCAATGCTTATAATAACAAGGCCAAAAGTTGAAACTAAAAAAAATAATTAGCAAGCTGAATGAAGCTGATATTATTGGTGGAGCTGATTGTGAAATCAACTCATTAGCTTATGATTCGCGTCGAGTTGAACCGGGCGGTCTTTTTTTTGCTGTTTCCGGTCTCAAATATGACGGTCATGATTATATCGATAAAGCCATTGAAGCGGGCGCGGTGGCGGTTGTGGTCGAGAAGCCGGGTTTGGTTAGGCGAGATAATGTTGCCCAGGTAATTGTCTCCGACAGCCGCCGGGCTTTAGCCGCGGCGGCTGATACGTATTATGATTACCCCAGCTCCAAACTAAAGTTAATCGGTATCACCGGTACCAACGGTAAAACTACGACCGCGTTTTTGATTGAACAAATCTTTGCAGCCGCCGGCTTTAAGACCGGTCTGATCAGTACCATTTTATATAAACTTGGCAATAGGACAATACCGGCGCAGCGAACTACCCCTGAGTCACTGGATTTACAGGCGTTTCTAGCGGAGATGATTAAAGCTGAAGTTAAGGTAGCGGTCATGGAGGTCTCTTCACACGCCGTACATTTAAAAAGAGTGGAAGCTACTCGTTTCAATACTCTTGTTTTTACCAATCTTACTCAGGACCACTTGGATTATCATCAAGATATGGATAGTTATTTTCAGGCTAAAGCGGCGCTTTTTATAGAACCGCAATTTGAGACCGCCGCGCGTATCGTGAACATAGATGATTTCTATGGTCGGCGCTTACGCAAACTGTTAAGAAATAAATGTTTAACTTATGGTTTCAACGCCAATGCCGATGTAGTCGGCTCCAATTTGGAATCTACACGGCACGGTCTTAGTTTAACTATATCAGGCTTAGGTAGAGAGTTAGATATATCAACCGGACTTAAGGGGATGTTTAACGGTGCCAACATTCTAGCGGCGGTTAGCGCAGCCTGGCAGTTTAATATCGACAATGTCGTTATTAAGCAAGCTTTTAGAACGATAAAAAATGTTCCGGGTCGTTTTCAATCCGTTGACCGGGGTCAGAAATTTCAAGTTGTAATTGATTATGCTCATACGCCTGATGGTTTAAGGCAGCTGTTAAAGTCGGCTCGAGCGGTGACAACTGGTAAATTGATAATCGTTTTTGGCTGTGGTGGTGACCGCGACCGCGATAAGCGTCCGTTAATGGGAGCTATCGCCGCGGAGTTGAGCGATGAAATGATAATAACCTCTGATAATCCCCGAAGTGAAGCGCCTGAAGAGATTATCGATGACATTGTTTCCGGCCTTATATCCGACCAATGTCAATATAATATCGTAATCGATCGCCGCCAAGCTATTTATGAAGCTATAAATCGGGCAAAAAAAGGTGATATGGTCGTCATAGCCGGCAAGGGGCATGAAACCGGTCAAATATTCGCTGATAAAGTTGTTTCCTTTAATGATGTTGAGGAAGTTGAGAAAATATTAAGTGAGATTATAAGTGATAAGTCTAAAAGCGCTTGAAATATTAGATGAGACCGGCGGCAAGCTGGTCTATGGGAACCAATTCATTACGGTTAACGACGTCTCTGTGGATAGCCGGGCCATTAGGCCGGGCGGACTTTTTGTTCCTCTAAAAGGCGATAAATTCGATGGGCATGATTTTATATCTCAGGCGCTGGCCCGTGAAGCCGCCGGTTTTATTACGGAAAAATGGGATAGTAAGCTTAGGGCTTTAATCAGTGAGTTTGAGGATATATTTGTAATTAAAGTCGATGATTCCATGGCTGCTTTACAAAAGCTGGCCGCTGGAGTACGCCGGCGTTTACCGGCTACGGTCATCGGCATTACCGGTTCGACCGGCAAAACCTGTGCCAAGAATTTTTTAGAAAGTATTTTAATTGAGTGTATGCCGGTTATGGCGTCGCCGAAAAATTATAATAATGAAATCGGCGTACCGTTGACAATATTTATGGCTACCGAGCAGACTGAAGCTTTAATTATTGAAATGGGTATGCGCGGCCCGAATCAAATAAGGGACTTATGTGAGATTGCCAACCCGCGAATCGGTTTGATAACAAATATCGGCGATACGCATATCGGGAGGTTGGGTTCACGAAAATCGATTGCCGGCGCTAAGGGGGAACTGCTACAGACTTTGCCGGCCGATGGGGTCGCGGTTTTAAACGCCGATGATGATTGGATCTCTTATTTAACGTCCATAACTAAGGCGAAAATAATAACTTTTGGACTTAGTGCGGACGCTCAGGTTCGAGCTCAGGATATCTATCTTGACAATGAAGCCAAAGCTCATTTCGAAGTAGTTATTCCGGGAGAAAAATTCACAGTTAAATTGGCTGTGCCGGGTAAGCATTCCGTCTATAACGCCTTGGCGGCGACGGCCGTATCAGTTAGCTTGGGAGTGGACACGGGTAACATAAAAGCGGGATTGGCTAAGGCTAAGGTCGCGGATATGCGTCTAACGGTCAGTACTAATTCACGGGGTGTTACCATAATCAACGATACTTACAATGCCAATCCGGCCTCGGTCAAGGCTGCCTTGGAAACGATGGCCGCTTATAAGGTGGGAGGCCGCCGCGTCGCGGTGCTGGGAGACATGGCGGAGTTGGGTGAGGTGAGCAAGCAAGCTCATCACGACCTCGGCTTTTCGGTAGTCGACTCGGGGATAGATTTTCTCATAACCGTTGGTGAGGAAGCTGCAAATATCGGACGCGGGGCGATGGAAGCCGGACTGGACGCCGGTAATATACGATCTTATCAGGACAACGAAGAAGCCATAATTTTTTTACGTCGTTATACCAGGCCCAATGATATCGTTTTAATCAAGGCATCGCGGTTTATGGCTTTTGAAAAGATAGCCGGCCGCATATGACAGCCGGCGGAGCAGTATTGCGCTTTCCAAGTTATACAATATTTTTAACTATTATTCTGGCGTTGGTATCGATGGCTGTTTTAGCCCCGATTTGGATCAGATTTCTAAAAGCAAAAGGTATCGGGCAACATATTCGCATTGACGGTCCGCAGGGTCATCTAAAAAAAGCCGGCACCCCCACCATGGGCGGCGTCTTGATCGTAGCTACGGTTTTATTTACATTTTTAGTCATGAATTCAGTGGGTCCGCTTACTTTAATTGTTATTGTTTCTATGATAGCTACGGCTTTATTGGGGCTGGTGGATGATGTCAGTAAAGTAATACAGGAGAGATCTCTGGGTCTTCAGGCTCGCTATAAACTTCTAATCTTATTGATTATTTCTTTAGCTATAGGTATTTTAGCTGTAAATAACGCTCATCTGTCAACAGTTATATCCGTGCCTTTAACAAATTTATCTTTTAACCTCGGTCGACCGCAATCGATTTTACAAGTTGCCGGGATGAAATTTAGACTTCCTTGGCTCTATTTTATCTTTCTCTATATTTTAGTGGCGGGCACGACCAACTCGGTCAATCTTACAGACGGACTTGATGGTTTAGCGGCGGGAACGGTAACAATTGTGATGTTGACTTTCGCGGGCATAGCTTTTCGTCAAGATAGCTTGGGTCTTGCCATTTTTGCCGCGGCTGTTGCCGGCGCCTGTATTGGTTTTCTCTGGTATAATTCTTTTCCGGCTGACATATTTATGGGCGACACCGGTTCTTTGGCTCTGGGCGGAGCCATAGCGGCTTTGGCTATTGTCACTAAGACAGAACTATTATTGATTGTAATCGGTGGTATCTATGTACTGGAAAGTCTCTCGGTCATTATTCAGGTAATAGTTTATCGTTTAACCAAGAAAAGAGTCTTTAAAATGGCCCCGATTCATCATCATTTTGAGATATTGGGTTGGTCGGAGACGAAAGTCATGATTAGGTTTTGGATAATAACCGGTGTTTTCGCCGGGGCGGGGTTTGCTATCTATTTTATATCAGTCTTGCGGGGTCACGGTTGAGGATAGAGGTCGGTAGAAAAAATGTCTAAAATAAATTTTCGGGATAAGCGTGTGCTGATTATCGGAGCGGCTCACTCGGGTGTGGCGGCGGCAAAAGCTTTAAAAAAAGCCGGTGCTAAGGTGCGTGTGACCGAATCTCGAAAGAGCGTGGTCACCCAGAAAGCTAAGGCTGAACTAAAGGCTTATGGTATCGAAACTGAGCTTGGAGGAGCTCCTCTAAACCGGCTGCGAGAAACGGATTTGGTCGTACCCAGCCCTGGTGTGCCGCCTAAGAATAGGCTATTGGTTCAGGCGGCGGTTGCTAAAATCCCTGTCCTCAGTGAAGTGGAAATCGCTTGGCACTTAAGTTCTATCCCTATGATTGCTGTTACCGGCACTAACGGTAAGACAACAACAGTTACCTTGATAGGTGAGATACTAAAAGCCGCGGGTAAGAGTGCGGTGACGGCAGGCAATATAGGTTACCCTTTGAGTCAAGCGGTTACAGAAGCCGGCGATAGCAGTTACTTGGTGGTAGAGTTGAGTAGTTTTCAGCTTACATTTACCCGATTTTTCCGACCGTTTATAGCCGTACTGTTAAACATTACTCCCGATCACTATGATTGGCATGGCGATTATGGTACTTACGAGGCGGCGAAATATAAGATATTCGCTAATCAATCCGTCAGTGACTGGGCGGTTGTCAGCGGCGATGATGCAGCCGTAAAAACAGATAAAATCAGAGCCAAAAAACTCTATTTCAGCTCTCGACGGCGAGTGCGGGGAAGTTACTGCGAAAATGGGATGCTGGTCAGGACCGGAAACAAAATATTGGGGCCTCGTCAGGAGATATTTATTCGGGGTGAGCATAATTTAGAGAATTGTTTAGCGGCCGCCACTGTTGGCTCTATACTCGAGCTCGACCCCAAGTTGGTTTTTAATGTTTTCAAACGCTTTAAAGGTGTTGAGCATCGCTTGGAGCTGGTTGATGAATTTAAAGGCATATCTTATTTTAATGATTCCAAAGCCACAAATCCGGAGGCTGTCATGAAGAGCGTCAACGCTTTCAATCAACCTGTAATCCTTTTAGCGGGCGGGCGCAATAAAGGCAATTCATTTAAAAAGTTGGCGCAAAACATTAAAAATAAAGTAAGGTTAAGTGTATTATTCGGTGAGGCGGCTAATGACATAGCCGGCGATTTCAGCGCCGAAGGCATTAGTACCAAAATAGTATCATCGCTGGAAGAAGCGGTCACTTTCGCGAGAAAGTCAGCGCGAACGGGCGATATCGTTCTGCTTTCACCGGCTTGCGCCAGCTATGATATGTTCAAAAATTATCGGCAAAGAGGCGAAAGTTTTAAAAAAGCAGTCAAAACACTAAAAAATTGAAGCAATATTAATGGCAAAAAGAAGAAGAAACCAAACTTTATATTATCTATTGTTGGGATTAACATTAGTAATGGTAATGTTTGGTATTATCATGATTTCCAGCGCCAGTTCGATTCTGGCGTTTAACCAACAAAAAGATAGCTTTTTCTATTTAAAGAGACAGCTTGTTTCTCTTTCCATCGGTTTATTGGTCATGTTTGTTTTAGCGAAGGTCGATTATCGGCGGCTAAAATATTTATCATATGTGGCGTTGTTTATCGCTCTGGGCTTATTGGGGTTTGTTATTCTTTATGGAAAGTCGGCTTATGGGTCGAGCCGCTGGTTTATGATTATGGGATTTACTTTTCAACCGTCTGAACTAGCGAAACTGTCTATTGCTGTTTATGCGGCGTCGATTTTATCACAAAAGCCAAAGTGGGCAAAGGACCTTAAAAAACTCATTTTACCTTTGGGTGTGCCGATACTTTTAGCGGCCGCGCTAGTCATGATTCAGCCTGATATGGGTACGACTTTTACTATTATTATCACAGTTTATTTCCTTTTGTATTTAGCTGAAGCCAAGGGTTGGGATTTGGTTAAATTAGCCTTGGCCGGTGTTTTGGCCGGCGGACTTTTTATAAATTTTGCCGGTTATCGGCGGGAGCGATTCTTGGCTTTTCTTAATCCATGGCAGGCTCCGAGAAAAACCGGATATCAAATTATCCAATCCTTATATGCTCTGGGTAGTGGCGGTATTAGCGGTGTTGGGCTGGGCTTAAGCCGGCAGAAATTCGGTTTTTTACCGACACCGTTTACAGATTTTATTTTTGCTGTCATCGGGGAGGAATTGGGGCTGTTCGGTTCTATATTGACAATACTTTTATTTGTTGCTTTTGGCTATCTCGGTATGAGTATCGCCAGGCGTTCTACCGATAGATTCGGCCGGCTCTTGGCTGGCGGCCTGACCGCTATGATAGTGGCTCAAGCGTTGATTAATTTAGGCGCGGTTACGGGCAGTCTGCCTATTACCGGCATACCTTTGCCTTTGATTAGTTTTGGCGGTTCTTCTCTCATCTTTACTCTGGCGGCCATAGGTATAATATTAAGTGTTGCCAAAAGAGGCAAGCGTGAGCCATTAAGAAGGGCTAAAAATGAAAGTAATAATATGTGGCGGCGGGACGGCCGGCCACGTTTATCCCGGGTTGGCTCTGGCCGAGGCGCTTAGGGCCGCTGCGCCGGCAGTGGAAATTACTTGGATCGGCACGGCTCAGGGGATAGAGGCGGAATTAGTCGCGGACGCCGGCTATAAATTTAAAACTATTAAAGTTATTGGTCTGCAGCGAAGTTTATCTCTGAAATCATTAAAGTCCATAGCGCAGATGGGGTTGGCCGCTTTACGCGCTTGGGTCTGGTTAAGGAAAAATAAACCGGCGGTGGTAGTGGGCATGGGCGGTTATGTTAGCTTACCGTTTATGCTGGCGGCGAGAGGCAGGTATCCCATGGTTATTTTGGAGCAAAATTCGGTACCGGGTCTGGCTAATCGCGTCGCCGGACGCTGGGCTAAGTTAATCGCGGCAACTTACGAAGAGAGCAGAGGACACTTCTCTTATCCCAAGAAAGTTATCATTACCGGAAATCCGGTTCGCCGGGCCGTGTTGAATATAGACAGAAACAAAGCGTTACAGAGACTCAGCTTGTCTGCGGACAAGCGTACCATACTGATCTTCGGCGGTAGTCGGGGTGCCAGGCGGATAAATCAAGCGGCTGTCGGCATCTACCCAATCATCAGAAAACAAAATAATATACAGATTATTCATATCACGGGAAAGCAAGAGTTCGAGAGAACAACGAGCCTATTGGATGAATTTCAGGCCGGCACCGTCAAGGTTGATTACCATTTATATCCTTACATAAAAGAGATATGGTTGGCGTACGCCGCCGCTGATTTAATAGTCGGCCGGGCCGGCGCTACGACTCTAGCGGAGATAACAGCGGCCGGATTGCCTGCGATTTTAATTCCCTACCCTTACGCTACGGATAATCACCAGTTAAAAAATGCTACTGTGCTTAAGCGGGCGGGTGCGGCGGAAATAGTGCTTGACAACCAGATAAACAGCGCTCTTCTTTGGGAGAAGATATCTGATATTATTTTTCATGAGGACCGGCTTAATACTATGAGCCAAGCGAGTTTGAAAGCCGGGCGGCCGGCGGCGGCGGAAAGAATAGCCGAGTTGATATTAGAGGCGGCGGAAGACTAAGCGAAATTATTATAATTAATGTTAAGATAAGATTATTTATTAGTGAAAGTGCTTAAATAACTTTAATTATTTTGTATATAGATAAGCTGAAATTAAAATGGGAAGAATATAAAAATGACAATAAAAAAAACGGAGTTTCTTTTGGATAAAGCCATGTCGGTTCACTTTATCGGCATTGGCGGCGCCGGTATGAGCGGAATCGCTAAGGTGCTGCTGGAAATGGGCCACTCAGTTTCAGGTTCGGATATAAAAGCCGGCCGTTATACTCGTAATTTGGAATCCTTGGGAGCTAAAGTCACTATCGGGCATCAAGAAAAGAATATAAACAATAACGACGTGGTGGTTATATCCTCGGCCATCTCAGAACGAAATGTTGAGTTGAGGCAGGCGAAAAAATTAGGCATTCGTATAATGGCGCGGGCGGAGATGCTGGCCCAGATAGCCCGTCAAAAAAATACAGTTGCCGTTGCCGGCACTCACGGTAAGACTACCACTACTTCGATGATATCTTTTATTTTGGAGATGAACGGCAACGACCCGACTTATTTGATTGGGGGCGAGTTAAATGATATCGGGAGCAACGCTCGCTTTGGCAGTGGTGAGTATTGTGTAATCGAAGCGGATGAAAGCGACGGCTCATTGATGCATATCACTCCACAGATGATAGTGATTACTAACATTGACGCGGACCACCTTGATTTCTATGGCTCGTTGGCGGCGGTCGAAAAGATATTTGCCGACTGGGTGGAAAAACTGCCTAAAGACGGTCGGGCTTTTGTTATGGGAGATAACGCGGGTATTAAAAGATTAATCGGTAATAATCGCGGCACGTTTATAACTTATGGCCTAAAGCCGAGTAACGACTACTTTGTAAAAAACGTTTTTTTTCAAGATTTCGGGTCAAGATATCAGGTTTATTCCGCGCAATCAGGCCTGATCGGTGAGATTACTCTTAATGTCCCCGGCACTCATAATATCCTTAACTCCCTGGCGGCAACCGCTTTTTGTCTGGAAATAGGCATTGACTTCAAGGCGATAGCCCAAGCTCTATCCAAATTTACCGGTGTTAAGCGCCGTTTTCAATTGATTGACAAGTTAAATGAGATTGCCGTAGTCGATGACTACGCTCATCATCCAACGGAGATAAAAGCCACTCTGAAGGCAGCCCGGCAAGGCAGGCAAGGCCGAGTTATTTGTATCTTCCAGCCGCATAGATATTCCCGGACTAAATTTCTATATCGTGAGTTCGGACGCGCTTTTGGCGACGCCGACGTAACGGTAATGACTGATATATATAGTGCCGGCGAAGAGCCTATCCCCGGGGTCACCAGTAAGCTCTTAGTTGATTCCATCTTGGAACACAATCCCAAAAAGACGGTCGTCTATCTGCCCCATAAAATGGATGTGGGAAATTTTTTGTTGGCGAACATACATAGCGGTGACTTGGTTTTGACCATGGGCGCGGGCGATATCTGGACGGTAGGTACGGAATTAGTCGATCACTTGGCCGAGAACGGTTTAAATAAAATTTGATGGAGAGATTACAAGTGAACAGAGTAGGTATCAGCCGGGCATTGGACAGGTTGGAGAAATTAATGCCGGCCAAGGTTGCCGCTAATAAACCGCTGGCGAAAAATAATACATTTCGTGTCGGCGGGCCGGCGTCTATCTTTGTGATTGCTGATTCATTGCATGAGTTAAATATTATTGTCGGCGCGATTAACGATTATGATCTGCCATTCCTTTTCCTGGGGCGCGGTTCGAACCTGCTGATATCAGATAGCGGATTTGCCGGAATTGTTTTACAGCTGGGCAAAGAGTTTCAAAAGATTACCGTCGCGGAAAACGAGATGATAGCGGGCGCCGCTGTTACTCTTACGGCTCTGGCGCAAACCGCGTTAAAGCATAGCTTGGACGGCTTATCATTTGTTGTCGGCATCCCCGGAACTTTGGGGGCGGCAGTGGCTATTAACGCCGGATCCTACAAAAATCAGATGAGTGATATTGTGCGTAAAATTACAACTTATGACATTCACAACCAGAATCCTCGTTTAATATCGTTGAACCATGAAGAGATAGGTTTTGGTTACCGTTCCACGAAATTATCTCACGATACCATTATTTTGGAGGCTAAACTAGTTTTAAGGCCGGGACAGAGCGGTCATATTAAAAGGGAGATGGAGACCAACTGGCGTCATCGCAAAGAAAAGCAACCGCTGGGTAAGCCCTCGGCCGGAAGTATTTTTAAAAATCCTAACGGGTATGCGGCCGGCAGGTTGATTGAGGAGTCGGGTTGTAAAGGTCGGCGAGTCGGCGGCGCGATGGTCAGTGCTAAGCACGCTAATTTCATTATCAACACCGGTGACGCCAGTGCTATGGATATATATCGGCTGATTAAGGAGATCCAAGCGGAGGTAAAGTCACAAACCGGTATTCAATTGGAGACGGAGATAAGAATGGCCGGGGATTTCCATGAAAATTGACACTTTAATCGCGCTTTGCTAACATCAAAATCGAGCCGCGAAGGGCAACCTTTCGTCCCTTGATGGGAGAGAGGTTTTTTATTTTCTGAATGAGAGACTTGAAGATGTACTTTCAGGACATTATTTTAAAATTACAAAACTATTGGACCGGCTATGGTTGTTTGCTGGCTCAACCGTATGATATTGAGGTCGGCGCCGGTACTTTTAATCCGGAGACATTTTTGCGCAGTCTGGGCCCGGAGGATTGGCGTGCATGTTATGTAGAACCTTCCCGACGGCCGACCGACGGCCGTTACGGAGAAAACCCCAATCGTCTGCAGCATTATTATCAATTTCAAGTAATCCTGAAGCCTGCGCCTGATAATGTAATCGACATTTATTTCGAGTCTCTGCGTGCTCTGGGTATCCATCCCGAGGAACATGACATGCGTTTGGTTGAGGATGATTGGGAGTCACCGACTTTAGGTGCCTGGGGCTTGGGATGGGAAGTCTGGCTGGATGGTATGGAGATAACTCAGTTTACTTACTTTCAACAGGTCGGAGGGTTTGATTGCCGGCCGGTTTCCGCGGAAATAACTTATGGTTTGGAACGTATCGCTATGTATATTCAAGAAAAAGAGAGCGTTTACGATCTTGACTGGTCACCGGGGATTAGATACGGTGATGTCCATCTCCAAAGTGAGGTCGAGTGGTCGAAATATAACTTCGAATTAGCGAATGTAGCTATGCTGTTTAAGCTTTTCGACGAGTTCGAGCATGAGTGCCAACGTATACTCAAGGAGGGTTTGGTACTTCCGGCCTATGATTATGTTTTGAAATGTTCCCACACTTTTAACTTATTGGATGCTCGTGGGGCTATTAGCGTTACCGAGAGGCAGCGGTACATTGGTAAAGTCAATAAGCTTGCGCGCGGTTGCGCCGAACTCTATCTTGACGGCAGAGAAGCGGCGGGATTCCCTCTGTGTAAATCTATGCTTGATAAATTAAAGAGGTAATCATGGATTTATTATTGGAAATAGGCACGGAAGAGATGCCGTCTCAGGCAGTTTACTCAGGGATTGAACAGTTAAAAACGAACGCGGTCGTGTTTTTTGAAGATAACCGCTTATCGGTGGGTGAGATAGAAACTTTTGGCACTTGCCGGCGGCTGGTATTGACAGTAAAAAATTTGGCGGAAAAACAAGAAGAGGCTGTAAAAGAGATAAAAGGGCCGGCTAAAAAGATAGCCTTTGACGAAGCCGGCCGGCCTCAGGCTGCCGCTCTTGGCTTTGCCAGGTCGCAACAGGTAAAAGTTGAAGAGTTGATAATCAAGGATGGAGGCGGTGAATATCTTTTCGCGGTAAAGAAAATGGCCGGAATCGAAACCGTGGAAATCTTACCAAAGTTATTGCCTGAACTCATCTTATCAATCCAATTTCCCAAAACTATGAGGTGGGGCACCGGCGATATCAAGTTTATCAGGCCTATTCGTTGGCTGACTGCTTTTTTTGGCAGTCGAGCGATAGATTTTACCTTGGACGGCCTAGAGTCGGGAAATTTTACTTTCGGCAATCGCTATCTGCCGCAAACCAAATTAGTCATCAATAATATCGAAGCATATTTTAAACAGATGGAAGCGGCCAAGGTCATTGTCGACCAGGGGCGCCGTCGAGCTCTTGTTGTCGCTGAAGTCAAAAGAGCGGCTGAGCGCAGAGGCGGCGAAGCCGACATAGAGCCGAAAGTCTTGTCCGAAGTGGTTAATTTGGTTGAAAGCCCCCAGGCCTTAACAGGTACTTTCGCGGAGGAGTTTTTGACTATTCCCGAGCCGGTGATTAAAACCGCCATGGAGTCACATCAACGATACTTTCCCATAGAAAAAGGTGCCGGCTTAATGCCGGCTTTTATAGTGGTGCAAAACGGCGACCCCGACTTTGCTGAACATATAGTCAAGGGGCATGAACGGGTGTTGCGGGCGCGCTTAGCCGATGCCGCCTTCTTTTTTAAAGAGGATACCCGCCGGCCGTTGGCGGAAAAAACCGAGTTGCTGAAAGCAGTGGTTTATCAGAAAAAACTTGGTTCGATATTCGATAAAATCAAGCGTCTTGATCGGCTCTGTATTTGGGCGGGTAAGCAGTTAAAAATTTCATCCCAGGAAAGTGAATACCTGCGCCGCGCCGCTTATCTGTGTAAGTCCGACCTGGTTACCGGTATGGTGGGTGAATTTCCCGAATTACAGGGAATTATCGGCAAAGAATATGCTTTAGTCGACGGAGAGCCTATGCAGGTGGCCGCGGCCATAGCTGAACACTACTTACCCCGCTATTCAGGTGATGTGTTACCGCAAACGCTTGTCGGTTCATTATTGGCCTTGGCTGACAAGATTGATTCTGTCGTTGGTTATTTCTGTATCGGCCTTGTTCCTTCAGGTTCCAGAGACCCCTACGCGCTTAGGCGCCAGGCGCAAGGCGCGATTGAAATCATCGCGCAGACCGCGGCTGATATCGATATCTTTGAATTTATTGGAGAATCCAAGCGTATTTATCAATTGTCGGGCCTGCCGTGCGCGGATAATAATATGGCCGAATTGGAAAAGTTCTGGCGGACGCGACTGACCAAGTACCTCGTCAGCCAGGGGTTTTTGCCGGAAGTGGTAGACGCGGTAATGGGGGCCGGTTTTACCGGATATAGCTCTATCATAGCGCGATTGCGTGTCTTGACTCAACACCGGCAAGAGCAGGGATTGACCGACGCTGTTTTAGCTTTTACCAGGTGCATCAATTTAGCTGACGAGGGTTTGGGCATAGAAGTAGATACGGTTTTATTTACTACCGACGCCGAAAGGTCGCTATGGGAGCGGATCGTTAAAGCGGATGAGCTATCGTTAAAAGCTGTTCAGGCCGGCGACTTCGATGAACTGCTGGAAATATTGGCGGCATCAAAGGCCGAGATAGATAATTTTTTTGAGACGGTCATGGTTATGGCGGATGACGTTAAGCTCAAGGAGAATCGTTTACGGCTCTTGAACATTTGCGTGCGCTTGGCTTTCAGACTTGCCGATTTATCCAAATTATCTTAAGCTATTTGTTGTCGACCATCTTTTTGAATTTTTAAAAGAACCATACGCCAATTAATATTTGAAATTCAGGCGATTTTGTAATGTTAAACAGCTATAAAATTAGTTTCTACCAAGCATTACATTGTGACAAAATTAATAAGGAGGAAAAATGAGTCACAAGAAGTATGTTTATGCGTTTGCAGAGGGGAACGCAGAAATGAAGTTTTTATTGGGTGGCAAAGGCGCTAATCTTTGCGAGATGACCGGATTGGGCTTGCCTGTGCCGCCGGGTTTTTCCATAGCAACTGACGCTTGCCGTTATTTTTCCGAGCATAGCGTTTATCCGGAGGGCCTGGAAGCGGAGATAAAAGATAATTTGCGGAGTTTGGAGAAAAAAACCGGAAAACGTTTAGGTGATAAAGACGACCCCTTGCTGGTATCAGTCCGTTCGGGAGCGGCGTTTTCTATGCCGGGCATGATGGATACCGTTTTAAACCTGGGCTTAAATGATGATTCGGTGCAAGGTCTGGTTAAGCAAACGAACAATGAAAGATTTGCTTTTGATTCCTATCGCCGCTTTGTGCAGATGTTTGGCAAAGTGGTTCTTGATATTAACGGCCAGCTGTTTGAGGACGTAATCAAGAAGATGAAGTCGGAACGAGGTGTACGACACGATGTCGACCTAACAGCGGATGACCTCCGGGAATTGGTAAAAATATTCAAAGGTATAATTAAAGAGCAGTCCAATATTGATTTTCCCGAACAACCTCTCGAGCAACTCGATTATTCGATAAAAGCTGTTTTTAATTCTTGGAACAACAAGCGGGCACGCGACTATAGGCGCCTTTATAAAATCGCGGATGATCTGGGTACGGCGGTCAATGTGCAGATGATGGTTTTCGGCAATAAAGGAAAATCATCGGCTACCGGTGTGGCTTTTACGCGCGACCCGGCCACCGGCGAGAAAATCCATTACGGAGATTACTTAACCGATGCTCAAGGTGAGGATGTAGTTGCCGGCATCCGCCATACTTCGCCGATAGCTGATATGGCCGATGACCTTCCGGATGCCGCCTTAGAGTTAAATCGGGTTTTAGATATTTTAGAAAAACATTATCGGGACATGTGTGACACGGAATTTACTATCGAGCAATCTAAGCTGTATATGTTGCAGACCAGGATAGGTAAGCGGACCGCGGCGGCGGCGTTAAAAATCGCCGTGGATATGGAAAAAGAAGGCCTGATATCAAAAGAAGAAGCGATAATGCGTATTGAGCCGGCACAACTTGACCAGCTGCTACATCCGCGTTTTGACCCTGATTATCAAAAAGATGTTTTAGCTGTCGGGCTCAATGCTTCACCGGGCGCCGCCGTCGGCCAGGTGGTCTTTAGTGCCGACGAAGCGGAACGCCTTGGTAAAAAAGGCAAGAAGGTTATTTTAACGCGTTGGGAGACCACTCCCGATGATATTCACGGCATGATTGCGGCCCAAGGTATCTTAACCAGCCATGGAGGTAAGACTTCCCACGCGGCCGTAGTTGCCAGGGGCATGGGTAAGCCTTGCGTAGCCGGATGCGCGGCCCTGGACATCGAGGACGAAAAAGGCTATTTCAGTGTTGATGGAAAAACAATTAAAGAAGGCGATATTATTAGTATAGACGGGACTTCCGGAGAAGTGGTCTTCGGTGAAGTCCCCTTAGCGCCCCCAACCCCAACTCCAGAATTAAATATTGTTTTAACTTGGGCTGATGAATATCGCCGGCTTGATGTTCGGGCTAATGCCGATACGCCTGAAGACACGGTTAAAGCACGTAACTTTGGTGCTCAAGGTATTGGGCTGGCGCGAACGGAGCATATGTTTTTAGGCGACAGACTGCCGATTGTACAAAAGATGATTTTAGGAAACGACACGGAGCGGCGAGAGGCCTTAGATGAGTTGCTTAAAGTGCAAACAGAAGATTTTATAGGGATTTTTAAGGCCATGGACGGATTACCGGTTACCATTCGCTTATTAGATCCGCCTCTACATGAATTTTTACCTAAAGAAGATGAGCTTTTAGTAGAAGTCGTGCGGATGGAGTGTAGGGGCGCTGACCCGGAGAAATTAAACGCAAAAAGAGAGAAATTTTAACGCAAAGGAAGCAAGGAAGGAAAGACGCATAATGCCGCATTCGGCATTATGCGTCTTTCCTTCCTTGCTTCCTTTGCGTTAAAAACCATTAGTTGGTGCTCTCCTAATGAACTTTAACGACGCTCTCTAGAC